>NZ_BADD01000295.1 GCF_000333455.1 Rhodopseudomonas sp. B29 | reverse complement strand
CGACGGCTCAAGCGTCACCCGTTTCGGACCAAATGGGGAGCATCGGCACGCAACTCTGCGCAGCCAAACCAAGGGAAGTCCCATGACCGCTATAGAGATCACCCTGCAGGCCCTCGACGCCGCCGAGCGCGCGATCCCCGCCGGCCAACCGGTCTACATGCTCAATCTGTTACGCTACCGGGCGAATGCGCTTTACGAAAAGGGCTTCGACGCAGCGCCCTGCTCCGGCCGCGAAGCCTACGATGAGCGCTATAGGCCGGCATTCCGGCGTCTTGCGGCCGGCAAGCCGCTCCAGCGGATGTTTTCCGGGCCGTTCCTGGCGAGCCTCGCTGGTCCGCAAGGCGAGCGCTGGGATGAGGCGGCGATCAATGAATACGGCGATTTCGGCGTCTTCCGCTCGATCGTCGACAGCGAGACGTATCAGCGCGAAGTCGCCCCGCATCGGCACGCCGCGCTCGAAGATTTCCGGCTGTTCGCTCTCGCCAAGGCGATATGAACGCTGTGAGGCGGCGGCTCCTGCAGTCAGCCGCGGCCATTGGGCCGCCGCCCCCGTTACTTTTCCCTCTCCGGAACCGCCGCCGCCTCAGATATCCAGCGTGGTCGTCCGCTCCCACTCAGTGAAGTGGGACGCGTAGCTGTTCCACTCTTGCTGCTTGAGATTGAGATAGGCCGACGAGAACTCGGCTCCGAGCGCGGCCTTGAGGGCGTCGTCCTTGTCGAAGGCGCGGAGCGCGTCGAGCAGGTTCAGCGGCAGGCGCGGTGCGTCTTTGACGGTGTGGCCTTGCGCGTACATGTCGATGTCGAGGCGCTTGCCTGGATCGGCCTGGAGGCGATGCCGCTGAGCCCGACCGCGATCACCACGGCCTGCAGCAGATAGGGGGTGACCGCGCCGTCGGACAGGCGAAGTTCGAAGCGGCCCTTGCCGGGCACGCGCACCATGTGGGTGCGGTTGTTGCCGGTCCAGGTCACCGTGTTGGGCGACCAGGTCGCGCCCGAGATGGTGCGCGGCGCGTTGATGCGCTTGTAGCTGTTCACCGTCGGATTGGTGATCGCGGCGAGCGCTTCGGCGTGTTTCATGACGCCGCCGAGGAAGTGATAACCTTCCGGCGACAGCCCCATCTCCTCGCCGGCGTCGTAGAACTTGTTGGTCTTGCCGGTCTCGTCCCAGACCGAGATGTGGATGTGGCAGCCCGAGCCGGTCAGGTTCGGGAACGGCTTGGGCATGAAGGTCGCGCGCAGACCGTGCTTCTCGGCGACAGAGCGCACCATGAATTTGAAGAACGAGTGCCGGTCGGCGGTGATGAGCGCGTCGTCGAACGCCCAGTTCATTTCGAACTGACCGTTGGCGTCTTCGTGGTCGTTCTGATACGGCTGCCAGCCGAGCTCCTGCATGTGATCGCAGATTTCGGCGATTACATCGTAACGCCGCATCAGCGCCTGCTGATCGTAGCAAGGCTTGCTGGCATTGTCCTTGGCGTCGGAGATCACCGAGCCGTCGGGATCGATCAGGAAGAACTCGGCCTCGACGCCGGTCTTGACCCGCAGCCCCTTCGCGGCCGCCTCGGCGACCAGGTTCTTCAGGATGACGCGCGGCGCCTGTGACACCGGCTTGTCGTCCATCACGCAATCCGCCGGCACCCAGGCGACTTCCTTGCGCCACGGCAATTGCACCACCGCCGCCGCGTCCGGCATCGCGAACAGATCGGGATGAGCCGGCGTCATGTCCAGCCAGGTGGCGAACCCTGCAAAGCCTGCACCGTCCTTCTGCATCTCGGCGATCGCCGAGGCCGGCACCAGCTTGGCGCGCTGGGCCCCATACAGGTCGGTGTAGGAAATCATGAAATAGCGAATGCCACGTTCTTTCGCCAGGGAAGCCAGATCTTGAGACACGACGCTTTCTCTTTCTTTGAGGGTTGACGACGGTCGCTACAGCCGGTCGCGTCCTGGTATCCAGTCGGTCCCCGGCGAGCGGGACTCGCGCCATGGCTGCGCGTTCAATGGTGAGTGCGCACAAATCTTCCGGCTCGAGATTGTGCAGATGATTGTGACCGCAGGCGCGGGCGATGGTCTGCGCCTCCAGGGTCATGACCTTCAGGTAGTTGGCGAGGCGCCGCCCGGCCAGCACGGGATCGAGCCGTGCCATCAGCTCGGGGTCCTGCGTGGTGATGCCGGCGGGATCCTTGCCCTCGTGCCAGTCGTCATAAGCGCCCGAAGTGGTGCCGAGCTTCTGATACTCGGCCTCGTGCATCGGATCATTATCGCCGAGCGCCACCAACGCCGCCGTGCCGATCGACACCGCGTCGGCGCCAAGCGCCAGCGCCTTTGCGACATCGGCACCGTTGCGGATGCCGCCGGACACGATCAGCTGCACCTTGCGGTGCATGCCGAGATCCTGCAGCGCCTGCACCGCGGGACGGATGCATGCCAGCGTCGGCATGCCGACATGCTCGATGAAGACTTCCTGGGTGGCGGCCGTGCCGCCCTGCATGCCGTCCAGCACTACGACGTCGGCGCCCGACTTCACCGCCAGCGCGACGTCGTAGTAAGGCCTCGCGCCGCCGACCTTGATGAAGATCGGCTTCTCCCAATCGGTGATCTCGCGCAGCTCGAGGATCTTGATCTCGAGATCGTCGGGGCCGGTCCAATCCGGATGCCGCGAGGCGGAGCGCTGGTCGATACCCTTCGGCAGCGTGCGCATTTCGGCGACGCGGTCGGTGATCTTCTGGCCGAGCAGCATGCCCCCGCCGCCGGGCTTGGCGCCTTGGCCGATAACGATCTCGATGGCGTCAGCCTTTAGGAGGTCCGCCGGATTCATGCCGTAGCGTGAGGGGAGATATTGATACACCAGCGTCTGCGACTGGCCGCGCTCCTCGGTCGACATGCCGCCGTCACCGGTGGTGGTCGAGGTGCCGGCCAGCGTCGCGCCGCGCCCGAGCGCTTCCTTGGCATTGGCGGACAGCGAGCCGAAGCTCATGCCGGCGATGGTGATGGGAATCTTCAGATGCAGCGGCTTCTTGGCGTGGCGCGAGCCGAGCACGACGTCGGTGTCGCAGCGCTCGCGATAGCCTTCGAGCGGATAGCGTGACATCGAGGCGCCGAGAAACAACAGATCGTCGAAGTGCGGCACGCGCCGTTTCGCGCCGGCGCCGCGGATGTCGTAGATGCCGGTCGTCGCCGCCCGGCGGATTTCGGAGAGCGTGTAGTCGTCGAACGTGTGCGACTTGCGGGGAGTGGTCGGAGGATTTGAGTAGGACATTACAAAGCCGCGCTGATGATAATGGACTGGGTGATGATCGATCGAACGGCTAGCCGTAGGCGTCCGCGTGATCGACGTTGAAATTGTAGAGCTTGCGTGCCGAGCCGTAGCGCTTGAACTCTTCGGGTTTGACGCCCGCGATGCCGGCCCGCTCGAGCAGCTTGCCGACGATGTCGAGATGCTCGGGCCGCATCGGCTTCTCGATGCAGTCGGCACCGAGGCTCTTCACGCTGCCGCGCACGAAGAGCCGCGCCTCGTAGATCGAGTCGCCCAGCGCATCGCCGGCGTCGCCGCAGACGACGAGATTGCCGGCCTGCGCCATGAAGGCCGACATGTGGCCGATATTGCCCTTCACCACGATGTCGATGCCCTTCATCGAGATGCCGCAGCGCGACGACGCATTGCCTTCGATCACCAGGAGCCCGCCGTGACCGGTGGCGCCGGCGTATTGGCTGGCGTCGCCTTTGACGACGACCTCGCCGGACATCATGTTCTCGGCGACACCCGGACCGACCGAGCCCTCGATCGTGACCTTGGCCTGCCGGTTCATGCCGGCGCAGTAGTAACCGAGGCTACCCTTGATGGTGATATCCACCGGCGCGTTGACGCCGACCGCCACCGCGTGCGAGCCGCGCGGGTTGATGATTTCCCACTGGGTTTCGTTGGTACCTTCACCGAGCTGATGCAGCGCCTGATTGAGCGCGCGCAGGCCGGTTGCCGCCAGATCGATCGTCGGCATGATCAGCGCTCCCAGAAATACACGGTGGCCGGCTCGGGCTCCCAGACCCGGGCGTTGTCGATGCCGGGCAGACCGACCAGCGCCCGATACTCGGAGCCGAACGCGACGTACTGATCGGTCTCGGCGAGCACCGCCGGCTTGCAGGCGATTGGATCGCGTAGCACGTGCTCGGCAACAACCAAGCGTCGATCGACGAAATCAAGCCGGTTGCCGCGCGGCTCGCCGCCGGCGCCCGGCACGTCGCGGTCGGCAACCGCATCAACGCGACAAAGTTCGCCTTTCCGGCCGACGCGCTCGACGTGCCGATGCTAGGCGCCG
>NZ_BADD01000296.1 GCF_000333455.1 Rhodopseudomonas sp. B29 | reverse complement strand
CGATGATCGAGCCCCGGGCGAGCAGCCCGACGCGATCGGCGACCTCGCTGGCGAAGGGCAGCTGATGCGTCGAGATGATCATGGTGAGGCCGTCCTCGACGGCGAGGCGGCGGATCACTTCCAGCACCTCGTTGACCAATTCGGGGTCGAGTGCCGAGGTCGGCTCGTCGAGCAGCAGCACGCTCGGATTCGGCGCGATGGCGCGAGCGATGGCGACGCGCTGCTGCTGGCCGCCGGACAGATGCCGCGGCAGCGCATCGGCGCGATGCGACAGGCCGACGCGTTCAAGCAATTCGAGGGCACGGCGTTCGGCCTCGGCGGGCGCGACGCCGTGGACCCAGCGCAGCGGGCCGGCGATGTTCTCCTTGGCGGTGAGGTGGCCGAACAGATTGAACTGCTGGAACACCATGCCGACGCCGACTTCGGCGCGGGCCTGCGCGGCCATGCGCGGCGACAGCGGCTTGCCGAGATGATTGAAGCCGAGCCGGCGGCCTCCGACCTCGATGGTGCCGTCGTTCCACAGTTCGAGATTGTTGATACAGCGCAGCAGCGTGCTCTTGCCCGAGCCGGACGGGCCGAGCAGCGCGATCACTTCGCCCATCCGCACCGTGAGATCGACGCCGTCGAGCACCACATGGGCGTCATAGTTCTTGCGCAACGCCTTCACCGCGACGGCGACGTCGTTGTGCACCAGCGTCTTGGCGCGCTCGGCCCGCTCGATACGACTAGCCGGCACGCGCGGCGGCGGCAGTTCGGCGACGCCGCCGTCCGGCAGGATGTCCGGTGCGGACTCGTTATCTTGCAGCGGATCGTCGATGCCCTGGGCGCGATACCAGGGCAGGAAGCGCATCAGCTTCACTTGCTTGGAGGTGCGGTCGAGATCGAACAGCCATTCCAGGAAGATCTGGATCGCCGAGATCGCCGACGTCAGCAGCAGGTAGATCAGGCCCGAGGCGAAGAAGATCGAGAAGAAATCGAACGTCGAGGACGCGAGCTGCGTCGAGCGCAGCGTCAGCTCCTGCACGGCGATTACCGAAGCCAGCGACGAATTCTTCAGCGCGCTGACGGCTTCGTTGCCGAACGCCGGGATCATCGTGCGGATCGCCTGCGGGGCGATGATCCGGCGCATCAGCACGCCGGGCGTCATGCCGAGCGCCTGTCCGGCTAAAATCTGGCCCTTCTCGACGCCGAGCACGCCGGCGCGCAACATCTCGGCGATGAATGGGGCTTCGTTACAGGCGAGCGCGAGGCCGGCGGCCATGATGGCGGGAAGCTTGATGCCGATATGCGGCAGCGCGTCGTAGGCAAACACCATCTGCAGGATCAGAGGCGTGCCACGGAAGATCACGGTGTAGATCCGGGCGGCGGAAGACAGGAGCGGGAAGCGGCTGAGCTGCATCCCCGCCAGGATCAGGCCAAGAATGAGTCCGCCCCCGAGCCCCAGCGCAGTGACCTGCAGGGTCACCTCGATGCCCTGGATCATGTAGGGCATGGTCAGATAATGGAGGAACAGCTCCATGGCGGACGAAATCCCTGCTTAGTTTGTAGGGTGGGCAAAGCGAAGCATGCCCACCAACTTTTCGCGAAGCCGAGTGGTGGGCACGACGCCTTCGCGCCTTTGCCCACCCTCCGAAGTGACGGGGCTCTTACTTGACCATCAGCAGGCCGGGCTCGATCAGGTTCTCGGGGTCGAGCTTCCACTTCTTCAGCAGGGCGAGCTGATCGCCGGACTTGTAGATCTCGGTCAGCGCGTCCTTCACGGCTTCGCGGAATTTCGGCTTGTCCTTCGGCACGGCGATGCCGACCTGATAGGGGATCGTCACCGCGATCGCCTTCTCGAGCTTGTCCGGATAGGCCTTCACCGCATTGTCGACGGTGTTGACGTCGTTGATGTAAGTGTCGGCGCGGCCGGCGAGGATCGCCTGGATGCAGTTGGCGTTGTTGTCGTAGAGCTGGATGGTCGGCTCGGCCTTGCCTTCCTTCTTGCACTCGGGCGCGACCGCCTGGATCAGCGGCACTTCGACGTAGCCGGTGTTCTCGGCCGCAGCGGCGCCGCACAGCGAAGTGTTGATGCCGGTTATCTTCTTCGGGTTGCCCTTGGCGACCAGAACGCCGTCGAACACCTTCGAGTAGGTGATGAAGTCCGCCGCCTTGGCGCGCTCTTCGGTGGCGTAGATGTCGGAGATGACGATGTCGGCCTGGCCGCTGGCCAGCGTGGTCAGCAGCGCCGCGAAGGTCACCGCCTTGTAGGTCAGCTTGAAGCCGAGGCAGTCGCCGATGGCTTCACCGAGATCGATGTCGTAGCCGACATATTTGGTGGGGTCCTTGGGATCGATCGACTCGTAGCCCGGCGTGTGCGGGTTGATGGCGTTGACGAGGGTCTTGCCCTTCCAGTCGGGATATTTCGCCTGCAGCGCCGCGCAGGCGGCCGGCGCGGCTTCGGCCGGCTTGGGCATCGCAAAGCCGGCGAGCACGAGCGCGCCGAGCAGGGCGGCGCTCGTCAGTCGGCGAATAACGGGACTAGGCAACTTGACCATTCGATCGCTCCTTCGACGTTGTCATGGCACGGGCCATGTTCCGAACCGTCTGGGAGCTAAGACCGGGCGCCGCAGAAAAACTTGTCTCCGGGCGCACAACCTCTTGTTCGAAGACTGCTGCCAAATAGGCAGCAGTTGCGCGATTTATAGGCGATGGTCATCGTCATGGCCGGGCTCGTCCCGCCTGCGCGGCCAAAGCCGCTTCGGCGCGGCGAAGGTCCGGCCATCCACGTCTTGCTGAACAAGCTACGCCCAAAAACGTTAATGGCCGGGACAAGCCCGGCCATGACGTAGTTTTTTGCTTAGGCGGAGGATTTGACGCGCATTACTGCGCCTTCACAGCACCCTTGTCGTTGTCGGCGCGCTTGCTGAGATAGCTGATCGCTGCGTTGAGCTGGGCGTCATCGGGCTTGCCGATCAGGTCGGCCTTGATCGGCGGCGACGATGCCGCCGGCTTGTCTGTCGCCGCCGCGGCGCCGGGGGTCTTCGACTTGGCGGTGCCGGGCTTGCCGTCGCTGCCGAGCTGACCCGGATTGGCGATGGCTCCGCGCAGCGCGCCTTCGCGCAGCATCGCACCGCCGGCGATCTGCTGATCCTTCGGCGCTTCCTGCACGATGTCCGGCGTGATGCCCTCGTCCTGGATCGAGCGGCCCGACGGCGTGTAGTACAGCGCCGTGGTCAGGCGCACTGCACCGCGGCCCTTGATCGGGATCACGGTCTGCACCGAGCCCTTGCCGAAGCTCTGCGTGCCCATCACGGTGCCGCGCTTGCGGTCCTGCAGCGCGCCGGCGACGATTTCCGAGGCGGAGGCAGAGGCACCGTTGATCAGCACCACCACCGGCACACCGGGCAACATGTCGCCCTTGTTGGGCGCGCTGAAGACGCGCTGATCGTCGGGCTGGCGACCGCGGATCGACACCACGGTGCCGCCATCGAGCAGATCGCCGGCGACGTCGACCGCAGCGTTGAGCAGACCGCCCGGATCCTGGCGCAGGTCGATGACGAGACCCTTCAGCCCGTCCTTGGAGTCGCTCTTCAGCTTGTTCAGCGCGTTCTTGAAGCCGTCCGAGGTGTCGGTGCCGAACTGGCTGATACGCACATAGCCGATACCGTCGGGCTTCAGCTCCGACTTCACCGAGGCGACCTTGATGATCTCGCGGGTCAGCGTGACGTCGAACGGCGGCTCCTTGCCGCGCAGGATGGTGATCGTCACCTTGGTGCCGGGCGTGCCGCGCAGCATGTCGACGACTTCGCGCAGGCTCATGCCCTGGGTCGCGGTCTCGCCGACCTTGATGATGTCGTCGCCGGGCTCGAGCTTGGCGCGCGCGGCGGGGGTGCCGTCGATCGGCGCGACGATCTTGGGCACGCCGCCCTGCCCCGAGATCTGCATGCCGAGGCCGCCGAACTGGCCCGACATGTCGGTCTGCATGTCCTTGAATTCCTTCTCGTCCATGTAGTCCGAATGCGGATCGAGCCGGTTCAGCATGCCCTTGAGGGCGTCCTTGGTCAGATCGTCGGCGCCGACCGGATGCACATAGGCCCGCTCGACCAGACCGATGACGCCGCCGATCAGATCGAGGTCGGGCTGCGCCGTCGGCGTCCGCTGCAGCGCCAGCGCCGACAGCATGGGAATGGTGACGATGCCGGCGGCGGCAGCGGCGCTGATGAGAAATCGGCGGGCTTTGAACATGAGGAAGGACACCTGAATGAGCTGGCGCGGCGCGCGCGTTTGAGGGCCAGCCGCGCCTGACCGCGGCGGGTTCCGCCTGGAGGAATCTGGCCCCACCGACTGGAACGGGTGTCTTATAAATACGCCGGTAAAGCGGCGGCTCAAGGGCTAATAGGCGCGCACACTGTCAAACGCGGCCTGGACTTGGCCGCGCCCCGGTCTCGACTGGAGATTCGGTCGCCGCCGGCAGCGCCCGTGCCGCGGCAGCGATGCCTTTC
>NZ_BADD01000297.1 GCF_000333455.1 Rhodopseudomonas sp. B29 | reverse complement strand
CGCGGCGCCAGCGCGATGACACCGAAATGCGGACGCAGCGGAATCCGCACGCCGTCGAGCACATCGTGGCGCCGCCGCACGGAGGATGGCTGCACCGGCACGCCCGGATAGTCGTAAGTCGCGTGCACGGTGCCGAACGGATCGACCTGCGGGGCCCAGCGATACGAATAGGCGGCACGCGCATAGGGCGCCGCCTCGTCGGCGAAAATCTCGTAGATCGTCACCGCCTCGTGGGCGTGCTGATCGGCGAGGAATTCCTTGTAGTGATAGCCCCACCACGCCGCGACGCTGCTGCCGAACACCCGGCCCTTGAAGTCCGGGTTGCGGCTGGCGCGCGGGACGATGTCGCGAATGCGGATTTCCAGCACGTCGCCGGGCTGCGCGTCCTTCACCGCCACCGGGCCCGTGCAGATATGCACGCCGAAGCCTTCACCGGCGCCGCGGCCGTAGATCGAGGCATCGACCGGACCGGCGCCGCGGCGGTCGACATTCTTCTGATCGTGCGTCCAGTGAAATACGCTCTCGGCGCCGGCATCGCCGCTGATCATACGCTCTGGATCGTCGGAGGCGTGCTGGGTGAGAGTCTCGATGGTGATGGTGTCGCCAGACGCAATCTCGATCTGCGGCGGCAGCGAGCGGCTGAAGTAACCCCAATGCACGCGCGAGGCGTCGGCGGCGAGGTGATGATGCTGCGGCGTGCCGATCGGCTCGGCTTGCGACGCGATCGACTCCGGCGACGGCAGTCGCCGCGCCGCTCCCGCCGGCTGCGGACGAAGTTGCGCCAGAGCCTGCTGCGGCCAACCGCGCTGCGCGGCTGCGGCCGCGTTGGCGACGTGACGCTCGGCCTCGGTCTGGCGATACTCGCGCGGCGACACGCCGAAGCGGTGACGGAAGGCGCGGCTGAAATGCGCCGAGTCGTTGAAGCCGGCGCGGAATGCGATCTCGGAGATCGAGTGATGCGCCTGCGCCGGATTGGACAGATCTGCGCAAGTGCGCTGCAGCCGGCGCTCGCGCAAGTAGTGCGTGAAGCTGGAGCCGGTGCCGCCGAACAGCTTCTGCAGATAGCGCTCCGAGATGCCCTCTGCCGTCGCGACCTTAGCAGGCGTCAGGTCCGGATCGTCGAGCCGGCGCTCGATCGCCTGGCACAGCCGCTGCAATGTCGCGCCGCGGCTCGCGGTGCCGGCATCGAGATCGGCCGTCGCCGGCGCCTGACGCATCAACGTCGGCAGCAGATCGGCAAGGCTCTGCGCCGTCACCGGCCATTCAGTATCGGAGAGGCTTTCCAGATTGCGCGCGGCGGAGTCGAGCATGCGGGCGAATAGCTCGCCGAAGCCGCTCGGCGCGATGGATTGGACTTGCTGCAGCCGCGGCAAGGTCGCGGCGCGGTTGCGCGCGGGATCGCAGGCCACCGAGAGCACCACCGCGCGCAGATCGCGCTGGAACGTCAACGTCCAGCCGCTGGCCGGGGGCAGAACCAGCAGATGCCCGGCGGCGACGATCCGATGACCGGCAGCGGTCTTCAGCGCGGCGCCGTCTTCAAGCGGCAGCAGCACCAGCGGGTGCTCGTGATTGGTGCCGGCCAGTGCCGCGATCGCCTGCGGGCCTGCCGACAGCGTCGCCAGCGTCACGCCGTCCGAACTACGGCGAACCGCGGTGGCGTGGCCGGAATGGCTGGTTGCAACGGCGGCCGGCTGCAAGCCGAGCGAGGACAGCACGTCGCGCCAGGCTTCGGGACGCTCGCCCTCGCAATACGACTCGCTGGAGTAGGGGCGCAAACTCATGACTCGGCCTTCATGGCCGAAACCCTGCAACCCGCGTGCCATCCCGAAGCAGACGGCACACTGCCCCATCACCAGCCGGCCCATCGCGAAACCAGTGGCTAGTCGCAGCGGAACACGTTCTTACGGATGGTTCCGTGCACACCCCAATTGGCGTCGACCACCTGGGTGACGCCGAAATCGGCGCCGACCGACATCAGCGAAATCGCCTCATCCTCGCTCAGCTTGTGCACGGTCATCAGAAACCGGCGCATCTTCCGGAAGGCGTCGCGCATCGCGCGGTCGAGGCTTGAGTGGTTGGCGATTTCGAGCTGCGCGTTGGCGCCGAGTTCCGCCAGATAGTTGGGATAGGTGAAGCCGTAGACCGACCAGGCATCCGGCGTTTCCAGCATCGGATGAGTCAGGCCTTCGAGCGGCGTGCCGCCGAGATCGTTCTTCTTGTGCAGGACGAATTCGAAATCGCCGGTCAGCGAGGTTTCGATCGCGGTGCCGCCGAGCTCGCTGTCACCCTGCGCGGCGTGGGGATCGCCGACCGAGAAGAACGCACCCGGGACGGCCACCGGATAGTACATCTTGGCGCCCTTACCGACGCGCCAGTCGTCGATATTGCCGCCGGTGTAGCTCGGCGGGATCGAGGACACGAAGTCCTCTTCGGACGGCGCCAGACCCATCGTGCCGAAATGCAGCCGCGCCGGCACCTTGACGTTGCCGAGGATGTTTTCGCGCTTGATGATGGTGCGGTGATCGACCCGCACGCCCGGATAATCGATGGTAGGATGCACGATGCCGTCGGGATCGGTCTGCGGCGTCCAGACGTAGTTGTAGACCGCCTTGGCGAACGGCTCGCCCGAGGTGTCCAGCTCGAAGATGGTGATGACTTCGCGCGGCTTCGGCTCCTCGATCAGGTCGTGATAGTGGAAGCCCCAATTCGCCGCGACGTTGGAGCCGAAGCATTTGCCGGCGTGGCAGGCCTTGCAGGCCGGCCGCGGGCGGACGTCGAGAATGCGCACTTCCAGCACGTCGCCCGGCTCGGCGCCCTCGATTGCGACCGGCCCGGTGAGCAGATGGACGCCGACGCCCTCGCCGGAGCCGCGAATGAACGGGCCCTCGGTCGGGCCGGAGCCGCGACGCGCCACCGCCTTGTGCTCGCGGGTCCATTTGAACACGCTCTCGGCGCCGGGATCGCCCTCGATCATGCGCTCGTAGTCGTCGTTCGCGTGGTGCGTCAGCGTCTCGATGGTGGCGCGGTCGCCGGATTTCAGCGTCAGCGCCGGCGCCACCACCTTGCTGAAATAGCCCCAATGAACGGTCTTGGGCGACACCGGGAGCAGATGATGCTTCATGCTGAGATCCTCGACGGGAAGTAAGAAATAAAGCGCTGGGCGATCACTAGACTTCGGCCTCCATGGCGCTGAGGAAGCGCTGCGCCACCGGGTTCTTCGGGCGGGTCAGCACCTCTTCGGCAGGGCCTCCTCGATG
>NZ_BADD01000298.1 GCF_000333455.1 Rhodopseudomonas sp. B29 | reverse complement strand
GCTTGCAGCCCGGTTTCGATTTGCGCGACGAGCTGCGCCGGCCCACAGAGAAGACATTCGGTGCCGGCCAACTGATACTGCGGTGGTAGCAACGGATCGATGTCGGGCAGGGCGTCGCCGGTGGCGACTTCATGAAGTGTGAGATTGGGGTCAGTCGCGGCCAGAGTGCGCAACTCGGGCAGAAACGCGGCATCTTGCTCGCGGCGATACAGATACAGCAGGTGCACCGGGTGACGCAGTGGAGCAGTGGAAAGGCGCGCCATGAATGGCGTGATGCCGATGCCGCCGGCGACCCAGAGCTGCGGGGCGTCGCCATCGACATCGCTAGTACGTTTCTCGCCACCACGGCTGCACTGGTGGCGGCCACTGGATTAGCCCACGCCCGTATCATCAAGGGCGAGATGCCGTGGGAGCCGGGCGGAGCCAAGCCCCCGCAGCCGTGGCAGCCTGGGCCTTGGGTGTTCTTCACCGCCGATGAAGGCGCCATGGTCGAAGCGATCGTCGATCGGCTGATTCCGCCCGACAATCTGGGCGCCGGCGGACGGCAGGCGGGCTGCGCGGTGTACATCGACCGGCAGCTTGCCGGTCCTTATGGCCGCAATGAAGGTCTGTACACGCGTCCACCGTTCATGAAGCCGATGCCGTCGCAGACCCCGCAGGACCCGGAGACGCCGGCCATGCGCTATCGCCGGGGCCTCGGCGCACTCGCGGACTATCTACGCGTGACCTTCGACGGAAGGAAATTCGGCGATCTCTCCGGCGAGCAGCAAGACACCGTGCTGCACAACCTCGAGAGCGGCAAGATCGACCTGAAGACGCTGAACGGCGCGCAGTTCTTCAACCTTCTCTTGCAAAACACGCAGGAAGGTTTCTTCGCCGATCCGATCTACGGCGGCAACCGCGACATGGCGGGATGGCGACTGATCGGCTTTCCGGGCGCGCGCTACGATTATCGCGACTGGGTGACCCGCCACAACGAACGCTATCCGCTTCCACCGGTGGGAATCACCGGTCGGCCCGAATGGACGTTGTGAGATCGCCATGCCCCGCAAACTTCCCCGCAAAGACGTCGTCATCATCGGGCTCGGCTGGACCGGCGCGATTCTCGGTTACGAACTCGCCACATCGGGCCTCGACGTCGTGGCGATCGAGCGCGGCCCGTGGCGCGACACCGCCAACGATTTTCCACCCGCCTACGCGCCGGACGAACTACGCTACGCGGTCCGGCTCGATCTGTTTCTGAGGACGCAGCAGGACACGCTCACCGTCCGCAACAAGACCAACCAAACAGCGCTGCCGATCCGTCAATTCGCCGGCTTTCTGCCCGGCAACGGCGTCGGCGGTGCCGGTGTGCATTGGAACGGCCAAACCTGGCGCTTCCTGCCGACCGACTTCAACCTGCGCAGCCATCTCGAACAGCGCTACGGCAAACAGATGCTGCCGGACGACATGACCATCCAGGATTGGCCGGTCAGCTACGACGAACTGGAGCCGTACTACGATCGCTTCGAGAAATTGTGCGGCACCTCCGGCAAGGCCGGCAATCTGCGCGGCCAGATTTTGCCGGGTGGCAATCCGTTCGAAGGCTGGCGATCCTCGGACTACCCGACGCCGCCGCTCAAGCAGAACTACGGGCAGACGCTGTTCGCCGAAGCGGCACGCAAAACCGGCCACAATCCTTTTCCCCAGCCGGCGTCCAACCTGAGCGAAGCCTATACGAATCCGCTCGGCATCAGGATGGGCCAGTGCACCTATTGCGGGCACTGCGAACGCTTCGGCTGTGGCAATTACTCGAAATCGAGTCCGCAAACCTGCGTCCTGCCGGCGTTGATGCGGCTGCCGAACTTTTCCGCGCGCACCGAATCCGAGGTGACGAAGATCAACCTCGACTCGACCGGCAAACGCGCGACCGGCGTGACCTATGTCGACTCGTCCGGCGAGGAATGGGAGCAGCCGGCCGATCTGGTGTTGGTCTGCGCGTTCTCGCTCTTCAACGTGCGGCTGCTACTGCTGTCGGGCATCGGCACGCCTTACGATCCGCAGACCGGGCAAGGCGTTGTCGGCCGCAACTACGCGTATCAGACGACGTCGAGCGTCGGCGTGATCCTGAAGGACAAGATCCTCAACCCGTTCATCGCCACCGGCGCCAACGGCATGATGATCGACGACTACAACGGCGACAACTTCGATCACAGCGGGCTCGGCTTCGTCGGCGGCGGCTATATGGGCGCCGGCCAATCGAACGCGCGGCCGATCCAGACTCATCCGGTGCCGAGCGGCACACCGAAATGGGGAGCCGCCTGGAAGAAGGCGGTAGCCGAAACCTACCAGAGCGCCATGAGGCTCTCGACCCACGGCAGCTCTTACAGCTATCGCGACTGCTATCTCGATCTCGACCCGACCTACAAGGATCGCTTCGGTCGCCCGCTGATGCGGATGACCTTCGACTTCCACGACAACGAGCTGAAAATGTCGGCCTATCTGACTGACCGACTCGCCGAAATCGCGCGCGCGCTCGACCCTGTGGAATTGACCGCAACCCCGCGCACGGGACCCTACAACGCCAACATCTACCAGACCACGCACAACACAGGTGGCACGGTGATGGGCAACGATCCGGCGACCAGCGTGGTCAACCGCTATTGCCAGAGCTGGGACGTCTCCAACGTTTTCATCCCCGGCGGCGCCTCGGTATTTCCGCAGAACCACGGCTACAACCCGACCAACACGGTCGGCGCGCTGGCGTATTGGACCGCCGATGCCATCCGCAACCGCTATCTCAAGAACCCCGGGCCGTTGGGCTAGTAAGATGCGCAGATTCATCACCACAGCCCTGCTGGTGCTTTCATCCGGCGCCGCCGTCCACGCACAGACGGTGACGCAGGATTTCGGCGCGGTCGATCGTGGCCGCTACGTGTCGATCCTGGCCGATTGCGGCGGTTGTCACACAGCACCGGGCGGCAAGCCATTTGCGGGCGGCTTGTCACTGGAGACGCCGTTCGGTCGTCTCGTGACGCCCAACATCACGCCCGATCGCGACACCGGCATCGGCAACTGGACCGACGCAGAATTCATCTCCGCGGTGCGCAAAGGCCGCGGCCGACACGGCACGCGTCTCTATCCGGCGATGCCGTATCCGACCTACAGCAAGATGAGCGACCAGGACGTTACGGCGTTGCGCGCGTACTTCAAGACGATCGAGCCCGTGCGCAACGAGGTATTTTCCAATCAGCTCCCGTTCCCGTTCAACATCCGCGCCAGCATGGTGGTCTGGAACTGGATCAACTTCAAGCCGGAGCCGTTCCGGCCGGACACCTCGAAATCCGCCGACTGGAATCGTGGCGCATATATCGTACAAGGCCCGGGCCATTGCGGCACCTGCCATACGCCGAAGAACCTGCTCGGCGGCGACAAGACGGAGAACGCGCTGAACGGCGCCGCGCTGCAGGGCTGGTTCGCGCCGAATATCACGCCCGCGCATCGCGACGGCATCGGACGCTGGAGCAAGGAAGAGCTGGTACGCTATCTCAAGACCGGTACCAACGACTGGACGCTGGCCTCGGGGCCGATGTCCGAGGCCGTGACGCACTCGACGTCGCAGATGACCGACGACGACCTCAATGCCATCGCGACCTACCTGAAGGACAGCGGTCTCGAGACGACCGACGCGCAGGTAACGCCACCCGATCAGAATGTGATGAAGGTCGGCGGCGCGATCTATAAAGACAATTGCGCCGCGTGCCATCGGGATAACGGCCAGGGCGAGACCGCGCTCTTCCCGCGTCTGGCCGGAAGTGCCCTGGTGCAACAGAACGATCCGACGACCTTGATGCGCATCGTGCTGCAGGGCAGCCGCGCCGTCGCCACCGATCTCGCGCCGACCGGGCCGGCGATGCCCCCGTTCGACTGGCGCCTCAACGACGCGCAGGTCGCGGCGTTGCTCACTTACGTGCGCAACACGTGGGACAACCATGCCGCCGCGGTCGACAGCGGCACAGTGCAGAAGGAGCGGCAGTGGCTCGCCAAGTCGCCGTAGCGGGATCGGCCTCGAGCGGCGGCGATCGGAGAATGATCGCCGCCGCATTCGTACGAGCCGTGCCTAAGACGTTCAGAACGTTACGCCGGCCTTCGCCAGATAGGTCCGGCCGGGCAGCGGATAAGCGTTGAAGCGGCCGATCGTCGTCGCGCTGGCCACCGCGTAATCGTAGTATTGCGCGTTGAACAGGTTGATCACGCTCAGCGACCAGAAGAAGTGATCAACCTCGCCGCTCAGCTTGAGGTCCACCGTGCCGTTGGCGGGGATCTTGGGCTGAACGTTGCGATTATCGTTGTCCATGTAGCGCGCGCTCCACACCCGGGCGGTCGCATCGAACACCACGTATTTCTGCCAGACGTTCCAGGTCACGCCGGCATTGCCGGTGTAGCGCGAGACTAGCGGCACGTCGTTGCCGGCGAACACGCCCTCGCGGAAGGTGGCGTGCGTGTAGGCGCCGCCGCCGCGCAGCAGCAGGCTGTCGTTGATCCGGTACGAGGTGATCAACTCGCCGCCGACGCGGCGCGTCGGATCGAGATTGGTGTTGTAGAAGTTGACCGGGTCGTAGCGGATTTCGTTGTTGAGGTTCATCACATAGGCGCTGGCCTGAAGATCGAACCCGCCCGATTTGACGCGGACGCCGCCTTCGAAATCGTAGGAGGTCTGGGTTTTCAGCGCGAAGGTGCCCGGGATCGCATTGAAGTTCTGATCGAACGACGGACCCGACGCGACGCGTTCGTCGACATTCGGCGTGCGGAAAGCGCGCGCAGCACGGGCGAACACGCTGAATACGTCGGTGAAACGATGTTCGAGACCGCCGTGTAGCGCATATTGGGTTTCGGTGCTGTTCAGCGGATTGGCCTGCGCGTCACCGAACCAGCCCGGCGCCATCATGTTGAGCCGGTCGGTGGCCTCGACCTTCACGCCCTGCACGCGGCCACCATACGAGAAGTCGGTGGTGGGCAGTACACCGAGTGTCTGCTGCCAGTATCCGGCCAGCGTCTTCTGCGTGAGATTGTAGGTGTGGATCGGCACGCCGCCGAGATACTGACCGCGATCGGAATCGTAAGCAGCATCGTAGTAATCCAGGCCTGTCAGGATCTTCGACGGCAGCCCGAACATCGGATTGGTGATGCTCAGCCGGGGCGTGATCGACCAAGTCTGCAGATGCGCCACGAATGATGAGGCGTTGAAAGCCGACAACGGCACATTGCCGAAGAACGCCGCCTGTTGCCGCTTGTCGCGCACGCCGCCGTCGACGATCAGCTCGCCGCCGTCCCACAGCGTCTTGGTGAAGCCGGCGGTGAGGTTGGCGCCCTGCTTGTCGGCGTAATCGAACGGCGACGACGTGCCGCGGCGATCCGTGGTGAGCTGGTCGATGCCGAGGTTGCGATCGACCAGCCGCGCGCCGGGAAGGCCGAGATGCTGATCATCGCCGGAGATGTTGAGGAAGGCACTGAGATCGGCCGTCGAATAGCGTAGTTCGCCGACCGCATTGTTCTGGTCGAGCGCATTGTTCTTGCGATAACCGTCGGAGCGGACCCCATTGGCGAACACCGAGCTCGACCACGCACCGGAATTGAACGCCGCCGACACAGCGGCGAGGCGCTGATTGAACGAGCCGTAGCCGCCTTCGGCGCGGAATGTCGCCGGCGGCCCGCCGGCGCCGGTCTTGGTGACGATGTTGACGACGCCGCCCACGGCGTTGTCGCCATACAGCACGGCGCCGCTGTTGCCGCGCGTGAGCTCGATGCGCTCGATCGAGTTCAGCGGGACGCTGGAGAGATCCACGCCTTGCAGATCGAGATCGTTGAGACGGCGACCGTTGATCAGGAACAGCGTGTTGGATGTCGCCGTGGCGCCGAAGCCGCGGAGATCGACAGACGTGCCAGTGCCGTTGACGCCACCGTAGAGGCTGGTGCTCTGCACGCCCGGAGTCTGCGCGATGACGTCCTGCACCGTCTGCGCCGGCGAGCGGGCGATGTCTTCGGCCGTGATCACCGACGTCGAGGTGCCGGTGATTCCCTCATACAGTCGCGTCGCAGTGACGTTGATGGTCGGCAGGACATTGTCCTGCGCGTGAACGGGCGTGATAATCGCCAGTCCCGAACTCAAGACGGTGGAAGTGAAAAATACGCGCGAGAAGATTGCGGTGCGCCGCGATGGCGCGGCTCGGCGAAACGACATGGGAAACCTCGGCTCGACGTCAGTGGCACGTCACAGCGAACGAGGTTTCGCTGGTGCTGTTTGCGACCGACGAAGCCGGTGTCTGCAATTCCCGACCGACACCTTCGCGTGTGACCACGAAAGACGGCAGGTCTCCTGGCTCGCGGGTCGTTGACCTTTCGTCGCCTTCCCAGGACCGAGGACCCAGTGGCTTCCGACGAAAGACTAACCGCTTACAGTTGCGGGAACAGCCGCGGCTTTGAAGGCCCAAGGCCTCGCACCGCATTCCCTTTTCATCCTCTCGCGAGGAACCGTCGTGGTCGATGTAGGAGGCGCGGAAAGTCAGTGTCAAGCTGGGTTGTCATACGCCGGGTATTTCGCGCAGCGGGTGTGGCAGAATTGCCGATCGGTTGCGCTGCAACGTCGACGTTAGTATCGCTGCGAAGCTATTATATGCCGCCGCCGTCCTCGAAAGCCTCCTGCCGCGCCTTCGCCTGGGTCACGACGCTGCCGGGTGGCACGTCGCGCGTCAACCAGACGCCACCGCCGATCGACGAGCCCTGCCCGATGGTCACGCGCCCGAGCACGGTGGCGCCGGCATAGATGACGACGTCGTCTTCGATGATCGGGTGGCGGTCGCCGCCCTTGACGATGCGGCCTTGCTTATCGGTCTCGAAGCGTTTGGCACCGAGCGTCACGGCTTGATAGAGCCGCACGCGCTTGCCGATCCGCGCGGTCTCGCCGATCACCACGCCGGTGCCGTGATCGATGAAGAAGCTTTCGCCGATCGTCGCGCCCGGATGAATGTCGATTCCGGTCTGCGCATGCGCGATCTCGGCGACGATCCGCGCCAGCATTGGCACACCGAGCGCGTAGAGCTGATGCGCGATGCGGTGACGGATCATCGCAGTGATACCCGGATAGCAGAACACCACTTCGTCGAGGCTCTTCGCCGCCGGATCGCCCTCATAGGCAGCGCGGATGTCGCTGTCGAGTAGCGCACGAATCCGCGGCAGGTCGTGAGCGAACTCCGCGACGATGGTTATCGCCTGAAGGTCGATCTCGCCGTGTTTTGTTGCGGACTCCTGATCGGCAAAACGCAACTCGCGCCCGACTTCACGCCGCAATCGTCGCAGCGCCTGCTCGATGGTGTCGGCGACATAGATGTCGAGTGAGTCTTCAGACAGCGCGTTCGGCCCGAAGTGCCGCGGATACAGCGCCGCGACCAGAGCTTCGACGATGCCGGCCACCGCCCGGCCTGATCCACATCTCGGCGATGTCCGAGCGCCGCATCAACGATCCGCGCGAGGTGGTGAAGCCCGGCCAGGTTGTGAAGGTCAAGGTGCTGGAAGTCGACGTCCCGCGCAACCGCATCGGCCTGACGCTGCGCATGTCCGACCCCATCCCCGCCCCCGGCGAACGCCGCACCGGCGGTGGCGGCGGCGGCGCAAGCGCCAAGCTGGTCGACCGCTACAAGCCGCGGCAGGAAGCCCCGAGCGGCGGCGGCGCGTTCGCGGCGGCGCTGGCGAAGGCGGCGGAGAAGGGGCGCGGGAAGGGGCGGTAGCCACGCGCTGCCAGTTCGTCGCCACGCAGACTATCAACTTCGTCATGGCCGGGCTCGTCCCGGCCATCCACGTCTTACTACGTTGATAAACGGAAGTACGTTGATGCCCGGGACAAGCCCGGGCATGACGGCTAGGGTTCCGGCAAAGCTGTTGGCAGCCTAAGACGCTCACCACAGGTACAACCTCATGGTGAGGAGGCGCGAAGCGCCGTCTCGAACCATGCACCGCAGGCACTGCGTAGCCCCATCCTTCGAGACGCCCGGCTTCGCCGGGCTCCTCAGGATGAGGTCAATGCTTGGGGAAACGCTGCATCGGCTAGATAACCGCTGACACGATCTAGTCGCCGCCTCCACTTTGTCCCACCATCCCCGTCATTCTCTCACTAATCTCCCACAGCCGTCTATTCGCCGCCGCATCGCGCGCCTGAGCTGGCGCGACAATTGTCTTCCTATTAGCGAAGTACTCACCGCTCACTCCCTCCAGCTCCGGCGCGTTGGCCAGATACAGCACGCGCTGCGCGGCGCTCTCCGGCGTCGGGATCGCCCAGCCGCCGAGCTTGGCCAGCAGCTTCCAGAACACGCCCTGCGCGCCGTCGGTGCCACCGAGATTGGACTTGAAGACGCCGGGGAAGACGCAGTTCACCGTGACGCCGCTGCCTTTCAGGCGCCGCGCCAGCTCGAAGGTGAAGTGCAGGTTGCCGAGCTTGGACTGGGCGTAGCCCTTCATCAAGCCGTAGGGACGGCGCTCCCAGTTGAGATCGTCGAAGTCGATCGCCGCGTCGATGCGCGTGCCGACATTGACGATGCGGGCCGGCGCGCTGGCCTTGATGAGATCGAGCAGCAGATTGGTCAGCAGGAAGGGCCCGAGATGATTGATCGCGAAGGCGCGCTCGATGCCTTGCGGGCTGAGCCGACGCTCCGCAAACGCGGTGCCGGCGTTGTTGATCAGCAGATCGAGCCGGTCGAAGCGGGCGAGCACGTCCTGCGCCAGCGCGCGGATCGAGTCCTGGTCGGCGAGATCAGCGACGAACAGATGCACATCGTCATTGCCGCTTGCACCGCGAATCTCCGCCAGCGCCGCCTCGCCCCGCGCGCGGCCGCGCGCCACCAGACCGAGGCGCAAGCCGTCCTTTGCCAGCACGGTCGCAACCGCTTTGCCGAGCCCTGAATTAGCGCCGGTAATCAGCGCGGTTCGCGTCGCTCTCACGCTCATGATCGACAGCCCTTTCGGCGGCGGCATCCATCACCGCTGATACGCCGATCATCGGAGCCGCGCATGTCAGGATGATGCCGATGGTCCGACGGCGGCGTCTCCGCCGGCAGCGCGGCGGCCCTCGCCCATCTGCTCCACCAGATAGTCGACGAACACCCGGATGCGTGCCGGCATGTTGGCGCCGCCGACGAACACGGCGTGGAAGACCTCACGGTCACCGGGATTGTAGACCTGAAGCAGCGGTACCAGGCGCCCCTGTGCGATGCTGTCTCTCAGACTGAAATCCCCGACCCGGGCGATGCCGACGCCGTCCAGTGCGAGCTGGACCAGTGTGTCGCTGCTGTTGGCCTCGACGGCGCCGCGTACCTTCAGCGCGTAGTCGACGCCGTCGCGGCGAAACGGCCACACCGGCTCGGCGCGGCGGAAGCCGAAGTTCAGGCAATTGTGGTTGTACAGATCCTCCGGCGTCTCCGGCACGCCCCAGCGCGCCAGATAGTCCGGCGACGCCACAATGGTACGCCCGTTGGCGCTGAGCCGCCGCGCTGTCAATCCGCTGTCGGGGAGCGGCCCGCCGCGCACTGCGACGTCGGCCTGCCCGGCCGCGACATCGACGAGGCCGTCGCTGAGATTGATATCGACGACGATGTTCGGGTAGCGCCGCACGAAGTCGCCGAGCAGCGGTACGATGCAGACTTGGCCGTGAGAGATCGCCGCGCTGACACGGACACGGCCGCGCGGCGAGCCTTGATCGGCGATAGCCTGCTCGGCCTCGTCGAGATCGGCCAGGATGCGGCGGGCCGCACCCAGATACGAATGACCTTCGGCCGTCAGCGTCAGCGCCCGCGTGGTTCGCAGCAGCAGCCGCGCGCCGAGCCGGGCCTCAATGCGGTCGAGCGTTCGGCTGATCGCCGATGGCGTCAGGTCGAGGCTACGCGCTGCGGCCGAGAAGCTGCCGCCATCGATCACCGCGCAAAACACTTCGAGGTCGCGCGCCCGGTCCGCCTCGCTGATCGGCATCTTTGCGCCCTGCTCACAAATGCTTGGCCTCTACCCCCTCTAATCGATGGGTTCGGCTCCGTCTAGCTTTGCGTCGTCGCGCCAGAGGTATCCAGAGGAGACGCCCATGACCCTAGCCACCGCATTGCGCCGGATCGCCCAGACGGGCGCCGCGCTCGCCGTCCTGACCAGCCCGACCCCCGCCCCGGCGGCCGATGGGCCGACCGAATTCCCGAGCAGCTTCCGCAACCAGGAGATCGCCACCAACGGCACCACGCTGCATGTACGCGTCGGCGGCAGCGGCCCGGCGGTGGTGCTGCTGCACGGCTATGGCGACACCGGCGACATGTGGGCGCCGCTCGCCGCGGGCCTCGCTCAGCATCACACTGTAATCGTGCCGGACCTGCGCGGCATGGGCCTGTCGGCTCGCGCCGAGGCCGGGTTCGAAAAGGTCAACCAGGCCGAAGACATCACCGGGGTGATGGACGCTCTGCATGCCGACCGCGCCGAGGTCGTGGCGCACGACATCGGCAACATGGTCGCGTTCGCGCTGGCGTCGCGCCACGGCGACCGCGTCACCAAGCTGGTGCTGATGGATGCGCCGGTGCCGGGCGTCGGGCCTTGGGAGGAGATCCTGAAGAACCCGCTGCTGTGGCACTTCCGCTTCGGCGGCCCGGACATGGAGCGCCTCGTCGCCGGCCGCGAGCGCATCTATCTCGATCGCTTCTGGAACGACTTCTCGGCCAATCCGGCCAACTTCCCCGAATCCTCGCGCGCACACTACGCACAGCTCTACGCCGCGCCCGGAAGAATGCACGCCGGCTTCCGCCAATTCGCCGCGTTCGATCAGGACGCCATCGACAACCGCGCCTGGCTGGCGGCGCACGGCAAGATGCGCATGCCGGTACTGGCGATCGGCGGCGCCGCATCGTTCGGCGCCACCATGGCGGCGGTGATGCAGGCCGCGGCAATCGACGTACAGGAGCGCGTGATCGCGGGCTCCGGCCACTGGCTGATGGAGGAGCAGCCGGCCGCCACGTCGGCGGCGATCACCACTTTCCTCGACCCGCCGCCGGCGCAGGTCAGCAAGGAAGGGGTGATACCAACTGCATTGTCGCTCGAGCAGACCCAGGCGATGCCGCAGGCCGGCGCAGGCACCGGCACCTCTGGCGTGGGCGGCATCCACACCGTGCTGCTATCCGGCGATCCCGCCAAGCCCGGCCCCTACGCGCTCGAAATCCACGTGCCGCCGAACACCGCGATCGCCGCCCATACGCATCGCGACGACCGCTTCGCCACGGTGATCTCCGGCACCTGGTACTTCGGCTATGGCAGCAACGCCGCCGATGCCGCCAACAAGCCGCTGACAGCGGGCGCCCTCTACACCGAGCCGGCGGGCGCCGCACACTTCGCCTTCACCCGCGCCGAGGGCGCCGTCGTGCGCCTCACCGGCGTCGGCCCGAGCGACACGGTCTACGTCTCCGCCCCCGCCCCGCGCTGACTCCAGCAAACAACAAGGACTTCCGCCATGACGAGCGCCGCCACCATCCGCGACCCCAAGACGGATCATCTGCTCACGCCCCAGAACGCCGCCCTGGTGATCATCGATTATCAGCCGGTGCAGGTCAGCTCGATCCAGTCGATGGACAAGCGCAGCCTGGTCGCCAACATCACCGCGGTGGCGAAGACCGCCAAGCTGTTCGGTCTGCCGACCGTGCTCAGCACCGTCAACGTCGCTACCGGCCGCAACCAGCCGATCATCCATCAGCTCGCGGAGATCTTCCCCGACATCGCGCCGATCGATCGCACCTCGATCAATGCCTGGGAGGACGACGACTTCGTCGCCGCGGTCCGCGCCACCGGCCGCACCAAGCTGATCATGACGGCGCTGTGGACCGAAGTCTGCCTGGTGCATCCGGCGCTCGATGCGCTACGCGACGGCTTCGAGGTCTATCCGGTGGTCGACGCGGTCGGCGGCACGTCGCCGGCTGCGCACGAAGCCGGATTGTCGCGCCTGATCCAGGCCGGCGCCAAGCCGACCAGCTGGGTGCAACTGATCTGCGAACTGCAGCGCGACTGGAATCGCGCCGCGACGGTGCCGGGCTTCTCCGACATCCTGTTCACGGTCGTCGGCCACTGACCGTGTCGCCGATGCTCGCAGCGGCGATCGATCAGTCCGAAGCCTCCGGCAAGCCCGTGGTGATCTTCATCCACGGGCTGTGGCACAGGCCGAACGCGTGGCAGCGCTGGGCCGAATTGTTCGAGGCCGCCGGCTACGCCACGCTGGCGCCGCGGTGGCCGGCCGAAATCGGCGGCGCCGCGGCACCCGAGACCATCGCGCAAGCCGCGGCGTATATCACCGGCTTCGCCGAGACACTACACCGCCGCCCGGCCCTGATCGGCCATTCGTTCGGCGGCCTCGTGGCACAACTCCTGGCCAGCCGCGAGCAATCAGTTGCAACGGTGTCGATCGACCCGCCGCCGTCGCGGGGGGACGTCGCCCCGCCGCGCAGCCCGCTGCTGATCATCGCGGCAGAACGCGATCACCACGCCCTCGGCGCTTCGGTCGAACCATCGCGGCAAGCCGCGTCGCCAATCGACTACATCGACATCCCACGGCGCGGTCTTTCACCGATCACTGACTACGGCTGGCACGAAGTCGCGCAACCGTCCCTGCGATTTATTCAGCGCTTTCAGCCGCCTGCGCTTTCTCATGATGACCGCCGCTGACGCGCGGTGCTTTCGTCACGGCCGCCGGCAGACCAGATCGATCTCGATCAGCGCGTCGTAAGCCAGCCCGGTGACGCCGACGCAGGTGCGGGCCGGCAGGCGGCCTTCCGGGAAGTAGCTGCGATAAGTCTCGTTCATCTCGGCGTAGTCGCGCTTGAATTCGGTCAGATAGATCCGGCTCATCACGATGTGCTCGAGGCCGAGACCGAGCCCGGCCAGCACGACGCGGAGATTCTCCATCACGGCGCGTGTCTGCGCCACGATGCCGTCCGGCAGCACGCCGGGGGTCTGCGGCGTATCGGGCATCTGGCCGGTGACGAAGACGAAGCCGTCGGTTTCGACGGCGTGGCTGAACGGCGCGACCGGCTTCGGTCCGCCGGGGATCATGTGAAACTGCAAACTGGCCTCTCGTGGGATGAAGATCAGGCGCGCGCGTCGGCGAACACCTGTTTGCTGAGGATGGCGTGGACGCCCCAATTGCCGTCCACCACCTGGGTGACGCCGAAATCGACCGCGGCAGACATCAGCGCGATCGCCTCGTCCTCGGTCAGTCCCTTTATGCTCATCAGGAAGCGCCGCATCTTACGGAACGCGTCCTTCATGGCGAGATCGAGCGACGACGTGGCGTAGACTTCGCTCTGACTCTTCGCGCCGAACTCGGCCAGGTAGTTGGGGTGGCTGAAGCCCATCAGCACCCAGTCGGTGGCGGTCTCGATCAGCGGGTAGGTCAGATCGGCGAACGGCTTGTCGGTGAACTCGCCTTTCTTGTGCAGGATCACCTCGAAGGTGCCGGTCATCGAACATTCGATGGCGGTGCCGCCGAGCTCGCCATCGCCCTGCGCGGCGTGCGGAGCGCCGACCGACAGTAAGGCGCCGGGCACCGACACCTTAAGGGAAATCGTGGAGCCCTTG
>NZ_BADD01000299.1 GCF_000333455.1 Rhodopseudomonas sp. B29 | reverse complement strand
CTGCCACCAGCGCCGTGAAGAGCACGCCGGCCACGACCGGCAGCCAGTGATGGGCACCGGCGTGGGGACTTTCTCCAAGACGGTGACGGCGAGGACGCCGGGCAGCACATGCGCCGGGGCCCACAGCACGATGGCCGGGATGTCGACCGAGAAGAACCGCACAGGCGTCATTTGCATCGCCCCGGCGGTGACCGGCACGAAGGCGCGGATCGGCGGCACGAAGCGGCCGAACAACACCGCCAGAGTGCCCCAGCGGGTAAAGAACGCCTCGGCCTGCGCCACCACATTGGGCAGCCGCGACAGCGGCCAGGCGGTGAGGATCTGGCGCTGCTCGCGTCGGCCGACCAGATAGGCCGAGCCGTCGCCGAGCAGCGCACCGGCGGCCGCCGACACCAACACGCCGGTCAGGTTCAATTGCCCTGTCGGCACAAGGGCGCTGAGTGCCAGGATAATGGTCGAGCCCGGCACCACCGAGCCCAGCACCGGCACAGCCTCCAGCAACGCCGCCAGAAACAGCGTCGGATAGGCCCATTCAGCATGGGCGGAGGCAAATTGAACGATGCTGTCGAGCCAGGCCGTCACCTTTGAAATCCCCCTGCGGTCATGGCGCACGGCGCCATTCGCGGTGCGGCGCCTGCAACAACGCTGGGGAAGCCGATTCGCAACGCAGCCTTTCCAAATCGCCCTACAACACCTATCTCGATGATATCGCGGAGGAACTTAGATCGATTCATGGGCTTGGGCCGATCGCGGCTCTCTGCTAGGTTCAATTCCGCACTCAACCGCATCCACCATGAAGATCGGGTTTCGGGCGCGTCCGGGACCACGGAGGATTGATGACCGCCGCCACGACCACCACGCAGGAGACCATCGGTTTGCCCGACATGAAGGTGTCGGTGCGGCAGGTCTTCGGCATCGATAGTGACCTCGAAGTCCCCGCTTATTCCGAGGTCGACCCGCATGTTCCGGACGTCGACAGCGACTACCGTTTCGACCGCGCCACCACGCTCGCCATTCTGGCCGGCTTCGCCAAGAACCGCCGCGTCATGGTCACCGGCTTCCACGGCACCGGCAAGTCGACCCATATCGAGCAGGTCGCGGCGCGGCTCAACTGGCCGTGCGTCCGCGTCAATCTCGACAGCCACATCAGCCGTATCGACCTCGTCGGCAAGGACTCGATCGTGGTCCGCGACGGCAAGCAGGTCACCGAATTCCGTGACGGCATCCTGCCCTGGGCGCTGCAGCACAACGTCGCTCTGGTTTTCGACGAATACGACGCCGGCCGCCCCGACGTGATGTTCGTGATCCAGCGCGTGCTGGAAATCTCCGGCCGGCTGACGCTGCTCGATCAGAACAAGGTCATCAAGCCGCATCCGGCGTTCCGGCTGTTCGCGACCGCCAACACCATCGGCCTCGGCGACACCTCGGGCCTGTATCACGGCACGCAGCAGATCAACCAGGGCCAGATGGACCGCTGGTCGATCGTCACCACGCTGAACTATCTGCCGCACGACGAGGAAGTCGAGATCGTCCTCGCCAAGGCCAAGCACTATCGCAACGCCGAGGGCCGCGACACTGTCAACAAGATGGTGCGGCTCGCGGACCTGACGCGTAACGCCTTCGCCAACGGCGATCTCTCCACGGTGATGAGCCCGCGTACGGTCATTACCTGGGCCGAGAATGCCGAGATCTTCGGCGACCTCGGCTTCGCGTTCCGCGTCACGTTCTTGAACAAATGCGACGAACTGGAACGGCCGCTGGTGGCCGAGTTCTATCAGCGCTGCTTCAATGCCGAGCTGCCGGAAAGCTCGGTCAACGTCGCGATGAGCTGACGACGACGTCCCTCTGCCCGCCCGCGGGCAGAGGTCGACGCGTGGAGCGAGCCGGGTGAGTGGGCTCCTCCCTCGCGTCCTGCGCATCCTCCCCTCACCCGACCCTTTCCCCTCGCGGAGAGGGAGAAGGCCGCGATGAGCACCACGCCGAACAACAAACTCCGCACCGGATCGAAGGAAGCGCCGACCGAACCGTTCAAGCGGGCGGTGACGTCGTGCCTGCGGGCGATCGCCAAGTCACCGGAGCTCGAAGTGACCTTCGCGGCCGAGCGTCCCGGCCTCGCGCCCGGCAAGGCGCGCCTGCCCGAGCCGGCACGCAAGATGAGCAAAAAGGACGCGGCGATCGTGCGCGGCCACGCCGACTCGATCGCGCTGCGGCTCGCCTGTCACGATCCCAAGGTGCATCGCAAGCTGATGCCCGGCAATCCGCAGGCGCGCGGCGTGTTCGAAGCCGTGGAGCAGGCCCGCGTCGAGGCGCTGGGCTCGCGGCGCATGGCGGGCGTCGCCAAGAACCTCACTGCGATGCTCGACGATCATTTCCACCGCGGCAAGTTCGACGAGATCACCGACCGCGCAGACGCGCCGCTGTCCGACGCGCTGGCCATGCTGGTGCGCGAGCGTCTGACGGGCCTCGCGCCGCCCGCCGCAGCGAAGCGAATCGTCGATTTGTGGCGCCCGGTGCTCGAAGACAAGATCGGCCCCCGGCTCGATCTGCTGGAGCGCTACGCCGAGGACCAGACGAAGTTCGGCGACGCCATCCATGACCTGCTCGAAGCGCTCGAACTCGGCGACGATCGGGATGCCGACGCCGAGGAAGACGAGAACCAGGACGACAAGCAGGAAGGCGAGAACGATCAGTCGGGCGCCGAAGG
>NZ_BADD01000300.1 GCF_000333455.1 Rhodopseudomonas sp. B29 | reverse complement strand
CGATCAGGACGTGAAACGACGAATTCGATAGCCGTTACCGTCGCAAAGTGTCCGCGGTCGCCGGCATGATCGCGGTGGCGTCCATCGGCAGCGCGAAAGCGCAGCAAGCGCCTTTGCCGCCCGTCACCGTCGATGCCCCGGTGGCGCGGCCGAAGCCGGCCGCCGCACGGGCGACGCCCGATCAGGTTCGCGCCCGAACGGCGCTGCGCCGTGCGGCGCGCCGGACGCAGCCGGTGGCGGCGGCGCCGGTTCCGTTCCCCAACGCCGGCACGCTGTCTGCTGATCGCAACCCCTACGCGGACGCCGACGCGCCCTACAAGGTCGACCGGCTGTCCGGCACCAAGCTCACCGAGCCGGTGCTCAACACGCCGCGCACCGTCACAGTGCTGACCAAAGAACTGCTGGAGGACAAGAACGCGACCTCGCTGAAGGAGATCGGCCGTTCCACCGCCGGCGTGACGCTCGGCACGGGTGAGGGCGGCAATGCCTTCGGTGATCGGTTCTTCATCCGCGGCTTCGACGCCCGCAACGACGTGTTCATCGACGGCATCCGCGATCCGGCGGTGTCGATCCGCGAGAATTTCTTCACCGAGCAGGTCGAAATCCTGCGCGGCCCGGCCTCGACCTTGGCCGGCCGCGGCACCGCCGGCGGCGCCATCAACATCGTCACCAAGCAGGCCTCGACCGAGGGTAACTTCACCAATGCCGAGACCACCCTCGGCACCGACGCCACCAAGCGCTTCACCGTCGACACCAACCAGAAGATCAGCCCGACGCTGGCGGTGCGCTTCGATGGTTTGTATCAGCAGGCCAACGTCGCCGGCCGCAACTACGTCAACGACGATCGCTGGGGCACGCTCGGCGCCGTGAAGTGGACGCCGACCGACGCCATCAAGATCAACGCCAATTACGTCCACACCGATCTCAGCGGCCTGCCGGACTTCGGCGTGCCCTACAACACCGCGCTGCGGCTGCCCTCGACCAGCGTCAACGTTCCGCGCGACACCTATTACGGCTTCGTCAATCGCGACTTCCAGAAGGCGCAGCAGGATTTCGGCACCGTGACCGGCGAGTTCGCCATCACGCCCGACATCACGCTGTCGAACCGCTCCCGCGCCGAGCGTTCGGTGCTCGACTACATCGGCACGCTGCCGAGCAATCCGACCGCCACTACGGTCAATCTGTCGTCGCAGAGCCGCTATCAGGTCACCAACGTTCTGGCCAACCAGACCGACCTGACCTTCAAGTTCGACTCCGGTCCGATCAAGCATACGCTCGTGACCGGCGCCGAGGTGTCGCGAGAGCAGGTAATGCGCGACACCTATGCGGGCCTCACCTCCGAGCTCTCCGGCTTCCAAACCGGCGGCCGGTTGGTGGTGCCGCTGCTGGCGCCGCCTAATTTGTTCGATTTCTCCAATACGCCGCAGCGCGCCTACAACCCGACCTGGATCAATGTTGATACCAAATCGGCCTACGTGATCGAGACCGCGAATTGGCGCGATGTCGTCATCCTCAACGGCGGCCTGCGCTACGACGACTACAACATCAACGGTCAGAGCGCCGCGGCGAACACCAGCGTTCAGTCCGGGATGTGGAACTACAACGTCGGCGGCGTCTTCAAGCCTGTGCCGTTCGGCAGCCTGTACGCCGCTTACGCCACTTCGACCAACCCGGTCGGCGCCGAGCTCGATGCGTCGGGCACGGCCTATGGTGGCCTCGTCGTCAATAACACGACATTCCAGGCGCTGGCGCCGGAACAGAACAAGGCGTCGGAAGTCGGCACGAAGTGGGAGCTGTTCGATCGTCATCTGCTCCTGACTGCATCGCTGTTCGAGACCGAGAAGTCCAACGCCCGCGAAACGGTTGGTAACACCATTCTGGCAACCGGCGTGTACCGCGTCCGCGGTATCGATCTCGAAGCCGCCGGTAAGATCACCCAGCGCTGGAGCGTGTTCGGCGGTCTGGTGCTGATGGAAAGCAAAGTGCTGCAATCGATCGATCCGAATTCGGTCGGCGCGCAACTCGCCAACATCGCTCACCAGTCATTCAACCTGCTCAGCAAGTATCAGATCACCGACCAGTGGGAGCTGGGTGGTCAGGCCGTGTATGCCTCCAAGATCTACGGCGGCACCTTTGCGGCCATCAACGGCAACGTGCTGCCGGAGCACTGGCGGTTCGACGCCTTCGCCGAATTCAAGGTCGACAAGCACCTGACGGCGAAGCTGTCGGTCAACAACATCTTCAACACAACTTACTACGACGCGTTCTACCGCTCCAATTCGCCGTTCGTGTTCATCGCACCGGGTCGCTCGGTGTGGCTGACGCTGCGCGGATCGCTGTAGCGCGCGTTGTCTCGATCGGAACTGCAATGCTGGTTTGCGTGCCCGAAGTTCTCTCCAAGCATGAGGTGGCGGAATTCCGCCACCTCATGGATGCCGCCGATTGGGAGGACGGCCGTTCCACGGCCGGCGCGCAATCGGCGATGGTCAAGCGCAACGAACAGTTGCCACCCGACAGCGAACTCGCGCGCGCGCTCGGCAGGCGGATCGTATCGGCGCTGACCTCCAATCCAAAATTCGTCTCGGCGGCCGTGCCGTTGCAGATTTTCCCGCCGTTGTTCAATCGCTACGCGGCGACGGGCAATCACCATTTCGGCATCCACGTCGACAACGCGGTGCGCGGCGATCACCTCACCGGGATGCGTATCCGGACCGATCTGTCGGTCACGTTGTTTCTGGCCGAACCGGACGAATATGACGGCGGCGACCTCGTGATCGAGGACACCTACGGCTCGCACGAGGTCAAGCTGCCGGCCGGTGACGCCGTCCTGTATCCCTCGACCAGCCTGCACATGGTCACGCCGGTGACGCGCGGTGCCCGGGTGGCTTCTTTCTTCTGGTTGCAGAGCATGATACGAGACACCCAGGCGCGCAGCATGATCTACGATCTCGACAACGCCATTCAGGCCTTGGTCGAGCGGCTGGGTCGCGATGACCCTGAAACGGTCAAATTGACCGGTATCTATCACAACCTCATCCGCTACTGGGCCGAAGTATGAACGCACTGCATTCCCGCATCTTCCGCGTCGCCACGATGGTATCGGCGCTGGCTTTCACCACGTCGCCGACCCTCGCGCAGCAGGCGCTGCAGCCGGCCGGGACCTCGGCTTCGGTCGCACCCGGCCTCAGCGAATTGTCGCCGTGGACGATGTTTCTCAACGCCGACATTGTCGTCAAATTCGTCATGGTCGGGCTCGCCTGCGCGTCGGTGATCACCTGGACCATCTTCATTGCCAAGAAGATCGAAATCGGCCGAGCCCGTTTCCGCGTCCGCCGCGCGCTCAAGCAGATCGCCGAGTCGCGATCGCTCGCCGAAGCGCAACTGGCACTCGGCGATCGCGAAAGCGTGCTGTCGATGCTGCTCGCTGCGGCCATGCGTGAGGCGCGGTTGTCTGCGGGACTCTCCAGCGACGATGGCATCAAGGAGCGCGCTACTTCGAGCTTCTCCGAAATCACCCGCGCCGAAGCGCGGCATATGCGCGGCGGCATGGGCTTCCTCGCCACCATCGGCGCCACGGCGCCGTTCATCGGCCTGTTCGGCACGGTGTGGGGCATCATGAACAGCTTCATCGGCATTTCGAAATCGCAGACGACCAACCTTGCTGTGGTCGCGCCCGGCATCGCCGAGGCGCTGCTCGCCACCGCGATCGGCCTTGTCGCGGCCATCCCGGCCGTGATCATCTACAATCACTTTTCGCGTGACATCAAAGTCTATCTCGAAATGGTGGCGCGCGCCTCCGGCGCCGCCGGCCGTCTGTTGTCCCGCGATCTCGACCGCGCCCATGGTGGCGCGCATCGCTCGCGCGCGGCGGAGTAGGCGATGGCCGTCTCTCTCGGTAGTTCGGACGATCTCGACGACGATTTCGACGAGACCCACGAGATCAACGTCACGCCGTTCATCGACGTGATCCTGGTTCTGCTGATCATCTTCATGGTGGCTGCTCCGCTGTCGACGGTCGATCTGCCGGTCAGCCTGCCGACGTCGAGCGCGACGCCGCAGAAGCGCCCCGACAAGCCGACCTATGTGAGTATCAAGTCGGACCTCGCGGTCGCCATCGGCGAAAACCAGGTCAAGCGCGTCGACCTGATCAAGACACTCGAGACGATGCCCAACCTGACCAAGGACAGCTTCATCTTCCTGCGCGCCGATCGCGCCGTGCCGTATGGCGAACTGATGGATGTGCTGGAAACGCTGCGCGCCGGCGGCTTTCAGAAGATCAAGCTCGTGGCGCTGGAATCCTTGCCGGGTGCGCCGAAGCCGGACGCCCAATAATTGGCGATGTGATGGACCCCGACCACGCCCATAAGCCGTCACGGCGGATCTGGATCATCGCGGCAGTCGGCGCGATTGCGCTGCATGCCGGCGGTGTGGCGCTGGCGCTCGCGCATCGGGCCGACGATGCCGATCCCGATGCTTTGGGTGCGCCCGCGATCGAGGTCGGGCTGGAGATGATGTCACCCAAGCAGGAGGACACCGATCTGCCGCCGGGCCCCGAGACCGACGCATCGGCCGCGTCGCCGGCGCTCAACGAGCAGAAGGCCGAGGTCAAAGAAAGCGATCTGCCAAAAGATACGCCGCAGGAAACCGAAGAGCCCGACCGTGTCGTCTCGACCCAGGAGCCGAAGAAGGTCGACGAGGAGCAGAAGGAAAAGGCGGTCCAGCAGCAGCAGGCTTCGACCGAGTCGGTCGCGGCAGAAGCCACCGCGATGCCGAGCAACGACACCGCCAAGGAAGGTCCACGTTCGGTGGCGCCGGCGCAGGGCATCGGCAAGGCGGCCGCGCGTATTCGTGCGACCTGGCAGAAGGAGCTGGTCGCGTATCTCGACAAGCACAAGCGCTACCCGCAGCAGTCGGATCAGAAGAACGTTCGCATCGTGGTCGGCTTCGAGCTCGACCGTCTGGGTCACGTCATATCCAGCAAGATCGTCGAAAGCTCCGGCGACGCCGCCTTCGACGCCGCCGCGCTCGACATGATCAAGCGTTCCGACCCCGTCCCCGCGCCGCCGCCGCTGATCGCCGATGAGGGCCTGACCTTCAGCCTGCCGGTGATCTTCCGGACCAAGGGGAAGGGGTAGGGCGGCCTGCGCACCGCGCTCCCAATTGTACTTCACTAGGATTCGTTATTCTGCACTCCGCCAACGTTCGTCGTTCCGGGGCGCGCCGAAGGCGCGAACCCGGAATGGCGAAACGAGTGGTTAGTACGTCGCGCGCCCGCCCGAAATATCGAATACGGCGCCGGTCGAGAACGCGCAATCTTCCGAGGCCAGCCACGCCACCAGCGCGGCGACCTCTTCGACCAGCACGAAGCGGCCTTTCGGGATCTTCGACAGCATGAAGTCGATGTGCTGCTGGGTCATCTGGTCGAAGATGGCGGTCCGCGCGGCGGCGGGGGTGACGGCATTGGCGACTATGTCGTAGCTGGCGAGCTCCTTGCCCAGCGACTTGGTCAGTGCGATGACGCCGGCCTTCGAGGCCGAATAGTGCGCGGCGTTGGGGTTGCCTTCCTTGCCGGCGATCGAGGCGATGTTGACGATGCGGCCGTATTTGTGAGCGATCATCGCCGGCACGATCGACTTGCAGCAGATGAACGGGCCGTCGAGATTGAGCTTCAGCACCCGCTGCCATTCCGCGTAGTCGGTTTCCCACACCGTCTTGTTGACGCCGGCGATGCCGGCATTGTTGACCAGGATGTCGATCTTGGAAAACGCCGCCAGCGTCGCATCACGCGCCTTGTCGACAGCCACCGGATCGGTGACGTCGACCTGAACCGCGACGGCCGCATCGCCGATCTCCTTGGCGGTTTTCTCCGCCGTCGCAAGATCGTAGTCCCACAGCGCCACGCGTGCGCCCGATGCGACGAAGCGCTCGGCGATCGCGCGCCCAATGCCTTGCGCGCCGCCCGTGACAATGGCGCAGCGGTTATTGAGATCGATGTGGTTCATGGGTATTGCCCTCTATCTCAACCCAGAAATTCGTCCTCATGGTGAGGAGGCGCGAAGCGCCGTCTCGAACCATGAGGTGGCACGGCCTTGCCCTCAGCTCATCCTTCGAGACGGCTGCTACGCAGCCTCCTCAGGATGAGGACCATCGCGCAGCGGCGCGACATAAATGACTACAATGTCCAACCGCCGTCGATGATGTGAGCGACCCCGGTGGTGAAAGCGCTTTCGTCGCTCGCGAGATACACGGCGAGGGCGGCGATTTCCTCCGCGGTGCCGAGGCGGCCCATCGGCTGGCGTGACACGAACATGTCGCGGCCCTGCGGGCCGAGCGCGGCGGCGCGGCCCAGCATCGACGGCGTCTCGATCGTGCCCGGGCAGATCGCGTTGCAGCGGATGCCCTTGGTGATGAAGTCGGCCGCGACCGCGCGGGTCAGCGCGGCGACGGCGGCCTTGGTGGCGCCGTAGACGTAGCGGTTCGGTGCGGCTTTGTAGACACCGGCGGCGGAGGAGATGTTGACGATCGAGCCGCCGCCACGCTCCAGCATGCCGGGCAGGAACGCGCGGATCGTCCGATGCATCGACTTGACGTTGAGGTCGAACGAGAAGTCCCAGTCGGCATCCGAGCAGTCGAGCACCGTGCCGTGATGCACGAAGCCGGCGGCATTGAGCAGGATATCGACGGTGCCGACCCGCTTGGCCATCGCTTCGACCGCGGCGGTGTCACGGACGTCGAGCTTGGCGGTGTTGCTGATGCCGTCCTTCGCCAACGCGGCGAGGCCGGCCTCATCGATGTCGGTCGCGAACACTTCCGCGCCTTCGCGCGCAAAAGCGATCGCGCTGGCACGGCCGATGCCGGCCGCAGCGGCGGTGACGAAGGCGTGCTTGCCTTTCAGGCGATCAGTCATGTTGCTTCCTCCTGACGACGTCATGGCCGGGCTTGACCCGGCCATCCATCGTTCTTCGTTTGGTGATGGATGCACGGGTCGAGCCCGCGCATGACGATCTTAGTGGGGCACGTGCCGCACTCCACTCGAACCGGTTAATGATTATGCCGCGACACGCCGATCGTGCCGGCGATATCCTGGTAACGGGTGGCGAGTTCGAGGCAGGCACCGGTAGCGTGTTGGCCGACCGTGGCGCGATACAGTTCCTGCCACGGCGTCTGGTGCCTCGGGAATGCGAATCCGCCGGCAGCCTCGAGCTGCGTGCGCCGCTGCTTCAGTTCGTCATCCGAGATCAGGATGTCGGCGCTGCCCTTGTTGAGGTCGATGCGCACGCGGTCACCGGTCTTGAGCAACGCCAATCCGCCATTAGCGGCGGCTTCCGGCGTCGCGTTCAGGATCGAGGGCGATCCGGAGGTGCCGGACTGGCGGCCATCGCCGATACATGGCAGGGAGTGGATGCCGCGTTTGATCAGCGCTGCCGGCGGCTGCATGTTCACCACCTCGGCGCCGCCCGGATAGCCGATCGGGCCGGTACCGCGAATGAACAGGATGCAGTGCTCGTCGATGCCGAGCGACTCGTCGTCGATGCGGTGGTGATAGTCCTCCGGCCCCTCGAACACGATGGCGCGTCCCTCGAACGCGTTCGGGCTCTTCGGATCCGACAGGTAGCGCTCGCGGAATTCCAGGCTGATCACACTTGTTTTCATGATCGCGGAGTCGAACAGATTGCCGCGTAGCACCAGGAAACCGGCGTCGTGCACCAGCGGCGTCTCGTAGGTGTGGATGACGTCGCCGTCGGGGACAGCGGCGGTGGCGCAGTTCTCGCCCATGGTCTTGCCATTCACCGTCAGCGCGCCTTCGTGAATCTTGCCGTGCTTCATCAGCTCGCGGGTCACCGTCGGCACACCGCCGGCGCGGTGATACTCTTCGCCGAGGTAAGCGCCGGCCGGCTGCAGATTGACCAGCAGCGGAATCTTGTGGCCAACGCGCTCCCAGTCGTCGATCGAGAGCTCGACACCGATATGGCGGGCCAGCGCGTTGAGATGGATCGGCGCGTTCGTGGAGCCGCCGATCGCGGAGTTGACCACGATGGCGTTCTCGAACGCCTCGCGGGTCAAAATGTCGGACGGCTTGAGATCCTCCCAGACCATCTCCACCGCGCGCACGCCGGTGTCGTAAGCGATCTGGCCGCGCTCGCGATACGGCGCCGGAATAGCCGCGCAACCCGGCAGCGACATGCCGAGGGCTTCGGCCAGCGAGTTCATCGTCGACGCGGTGCCCATCGTGTTGCAATGGCCGACCGAGGGCGCCGAAGAGGCGACGATCTGCATGAATTCGTCATAGTCGATCTCGCCGGCAGCCAGCCGCTCGCGCGATTTCCACACCACCGTGCCCGAGCCGGTGCGCTCGCCATTATGCCAGCCATTGAGCATCGGGCCGCCGGATAGCACGATCGCCGGGATGTTCACCGTCGCGGCCGCCATCAGGCAGGCCGGCGTGGTCTTGTCGCAGCCGGTGGTGAGCACCACGCCGTCGAGCGGATAGCCGAACAGCACTTCGACCAGGCCGAGATAAGCGAGATTGCGATCGAGCGCAGCGGTCGGCCGTTTGCCGGTTTCCTGGATCGGATGCACCGGAAATTCCATTGCGAGGCCGCCGGCGGAACGGATGCCTTCGCGGACGCGATGTGCCAATTCGAGATGATGACGGTTACAAGGAGACAGGTCACTGCCGGTCTGGGCGATGCCGATGATCGGCTTGCCGGATTGCAATTCGGCGCGGGTCAGTCCGTAGTTCAGATAGCGCTCGAGATAGAGCGCGGTCATTCCCGGATTGTGCGGATCGTTGAACCATTGGGCAGAACGCAATTGGCGCCGGGCGGCCCCGGTTGTCGGCTTGTCCATCATATCTCCCAGCGCTTCTTCCGCAGTGCACACGCCCTTGATCGGGCGTCTTGAGCGTCTTCGACAATGCCGCTTCGCGCGGCGGCGCATGCTGGCATGTCCCTTTGCGCCGCGCAATTGCGTGTGCATCTGTCCGCGCTCAATTTGTCGGCGCGACACGCGCGAAAAATTCTGCTAAGACACGTGACAAATCAAAAGCCCGGCCGGCGGCAACGACCGCAATGAGCTGGGCATGATGGGAGGTGCTCGATGGCGTCGGTGCAGATCAGCGACGTACGCAAATCATTCGGCGGCTTCGAGGTCCTGCACGGTGTGACGGTTCCGATCGAGGACGGCGCCTTCGTGGTGCTGGTCGGTCCGTCGGGATGCGGGAAGTCCACGCTGCTGCGGATGCTGGCGGGACTCGAACGAATTACTTCCGGGACCATTTCGATCGGTGAGCGCGTCGTCAACGACGTGCAGCCGAAAGAGCGCGACATCGCCATGGTGTTCCAGAACTACGCGCTTTACCCGCACATGACCGTCGCCCAGAACATGGGCTTCTCGCTGAAGCTGCGCGGCGCCGATCAGAACGCCATCGACAGCAAGGTCAACCGCGCCGCCGATATTCTCGATCTGCGCCAGCTGCTGGATCGGTTTCCACGCCAACTTTCTGGTGGTCAGCGTCAGCGCGTCGCCATGGGGCGGGCGATCGTTCGCGACCCGCAGGTATTCCTGTTCGACGAGCCTTTGTCCAATCTCGACGCCAAGCTACGCGTGGCGATGCGCACCGAGATCAAGGAGCTGCATCAGCGGCTGAAGACCACGACAGTCTACGTCACCCACGACCAGATCGAAGCCATGACAATGGCCGACAAGATCGTGGTGATGCACGACGGCATCGTCGAGCAGATCGGCGCGCCGCTCGAGCTTTACGATCGCCCCGACAATAAATTCGTCGCCGGCTTCATCGGTTCGCCGGCGATGAATTTTCTAGACGGCACGCTCAAGGTCAATGGCGGCGCGCCTTATGTCGAGACCGCGAACGGCGCCAAGCTGCCGTTGGTCGATGCGCCGGCGGCAAGCAACGGCCGGCCGGTGAGCTACGGCATCCGGCCCGAGCATCTGGCGTTCGCCGACAGTGGTATCGAGGCGGAAGTCGCGGTGGTGGAGCCGACCGGCTCGGAAACCCAGATTGTCGCGCGGGTCGGCAATCAGGAAATGATCGCGGTGTTTCGCGAGCGTCATCCGATCGCTCCGGGCGATCGCATTCATCTGCAGCCGCGTCCCGACGTGGCGCATCTGTTCGATCGGGACAACGGCCAGCGGCTGCGCGCTTAGCTAACCACAGACAATAAGAATTGGTCGATCAACGAACCAATACGCCTGAACAAACAGGCGACCGAGGAAGCGACAAGGAAGGGAGTGAAGACAGATGACCGACCCCGTTTTCGATCGCCGCACGCTGCTCAAGGGCGGCGCCACCCTGCTGGCCGCCGCGGCGACGATGTCCGCCGATCAACTGCTCGGCTACGCCAAGGCGTGGGCGCAGGCCTCGCCGTGGAAGCCGGAAGCCGGCGCCAAGATCAATCTGCTGCGCTGGAAGCGCTTCGTGGAGGCCGAAGACACAGCCTTCATGAAGATCGTCGACGCCTTCCAGAAGGCCAACAACGTCACGATCAACGTCTCCAACGAGTCTTACGACGACATTCAGCCCAAGGCCTCGGTCGCCGCCAACACCGGGCAGGGGCTGGACATGGTGTGGGGGCTGTATTCGCTACCGTTCCTGTTCCCGAGCAAGTGCACCGACGTCAGCGACGTTGCCGATTATCTCGCCAAGAAGTGCGGGGGGTGGACCGACTCGGGCAAAACCTACGGCATGTACAACGGCAAGTGGATCGGCATCCCGGTCGCTGCCACCGGCGCGCTGATCAACTATCGCGTCGCCGCCGCCGAGAAGGCCGGCCACAAGGAATTCCCGAAGGACCTCGGCGGCTTCGCCGATCTGGTGAAGGGCCTCAACAAGAACGGGACGCCCGCCGGCATGGCCATGGGCCACGCCTCCGGCGACGCCAACACCTGGCTGTACTGGGCCCTGTGGTCGCATGGCGGCAATCTGATCGACAAGGACAACAAGGTCGTCATCAACTCGCCGGAGACCGCCAAGTCGCTGGAATACGTCAAGGGCCTGTACGATAACTTCATTCCCGGCACCGCGTCCTGGAACGACGCGTCGAACAACAAGGCGTTTCTCGCCGGTCAGCTCTATCTCACGGTCAACGGCATCTCGGTCTACGTCACGGCGAAGAAAGAGAACCAACAGATCGCCGACGACATGAACCACGCCCATCTGCCGGTCGGCACCGACGGCAAGAGCCGTGAGCTGCATCTCGGCTTCCCGATCCTGATCTTCAACTTCACCAAGTTCCCGCAGACCTGCAAGGCGTTCACCGCCTTCATGATGGAGCCGGAGCAGTTCAACCCCTGGGTCGAGGCGGCGCAGGGCTATCTGTCACCGTTCCTCAAGGACTACGAGAAGAACCCGATGTGGACCGCCGATCCGAAGAACACGCCGTATCGCGACGTCGCGGCGACGGCGATGTCGCCGGCCGGCGTCGGCCAGATGGGCGAGAACGCCGCCGCGGCGATCGCCGACTTCGTCGTCGTCGACATGTTCGCCAACTACTGCACCGGCCGCGAAGACGTAAAGACCGCGATGAGCAGCGCCGAACGCGCGGCCAAGCGCATCTTCAGGTCGTGAGGTGTTGAGACCAGGGGCCGGCGCCCGCGCCGGCCTCACGTTTTGGACAGAACACGAGTGACAGCGTTTCTTTTGTCATTCCGGGGCGCGCGAAGCGCGAACCCGGAATCCATACTCCCGGCGGTGGTTATGGATTCCGGGTTCGCGCCTGACGGCGCGCCCCGGAATGACGAACGCACAGGTGTCGCGCCTTGGCTGCGGCCTGACACAGCCGCACGGAGCTATGCATGACCACCATCCAGATGCAGGGGCAGACGCACAGCGGCCCCTCAACGTGGCAACGGCTGCGCACCAGCCGCAACTTCATTGCGCTGTGGTTCATGCTGCCGGCGGCGGCGTTCCTGATCCTGTTCCTGGCTTATCCGTTGTTCCTCGGCGTGTGGATGAGTTTCACCGACGCGCGCATCGGCCGCGCCGGCATCTTCGTCGGCCTCGAGAACTACGAATGGCTTTGGGGCGACAGCATCTTCTGGCTGTCGGTCTTCAACACCATCCTGTACACGACGGTCGCAAGCGCCATAAAATTCGCAGTCGGCCTTTATCTGGCGCTGCTGCTGAACCGGCACATGCCGTTCAAGGCGATCATTCGTGCCGCGGTGCTGGTGCCGTTCATCGTACCAACCGTACTGTCGGCGATCGCGTTCTGGTGGATCTACGACGCGCAGTTTTCGATCATTTCCTGGTCGCTGATCAAGCTCGGCGTCATCCACGAGAACATCAACTTTCTCGGCGACGACAATTGGGCGCGCGCCAGCGTGATCTTCGCCAATATCTGGCGCGGCGTGCCGTTCGTCGCCATCACGCTGCTGGCCGGCCTGCAGACGGTGTCGCCGTCGCTGTATGAAGCGGCGACGCTGGATGGTGCCACGGCGTGGCAGCGCTTCCGCTACATCACCTATCCGCTGCTGACGCCGATCATCGCCGTGGTGATGACGTTTTCGGTGCTGTTCACCTTCACGGACTTCCAGCTGATCTGGGCTTTGACGCGCGGCGGTCCGGTCAACGCCACGCACCTGATGGCGACGCTGAGCTATCAGCGCGGCATCCTGTCGGGCCGGCTCGGGGAGGGCGCGGCGATCGCCACCGCGATGATCCCGTTCCTGCTCGCCGCGATCGCGATTTCCTGGTTCGGCATGCAGCGCCGCAAGTGGCAGCAAGGAACCGACAATGATTGAGGCGCGCCATGACTGAGACCACAGCAGCCGATCCGCGCCTCGCCACCAAGGCAGCGGCGACGTTGGCGCAGACCGACGACAGCGAAGGCATGAGCTATCTCGAGTCGCTGCCGAAGCGACTCGTCACGCTTTATCTGCCGTTGTTCGTCATCCTCGTCGTCCTGCTGTTCCCGTTCTATTGGATGGGGCTGACCGCCATCAAACCCGACGAGCAACTCATCGACATGGAGCACTACAACCCGTTCTGGGTGGTGCACCCGACCTTCAAGCACATCGAGAAGCTGCTGTTCGAAACGCAGTATCCGCGCTGGCTGTGGAATACGATGTACGTCGCCGCGGCGTCGACGGTGCTATCCATTGCGGCCTCGGTGCTGGCGGCCTATGCGATCGTGCGGCTGCGCTTCCGCGGCGCCGACACGGTCGGCGGTCTGATTTTTCTGGCCTATCTGGTGCCGCCGTCGATCCTGTTCATCCCGCTGGCCTCGGTGATCCAGGCCTACGGCCTGTTCGACTCGCCGCTGTCGCTGATCCTGGTCTATCCGACGCTGCTGATCCCGTTCTCGACCTGGCTCCTGATGGGCTACTTCAAGACCATCCCGTTCGAGCTGGAAGAATGCGCGCTGATCGACGGCGCCTCGCGCTGGCAGATCCTGATCAAGATCATCATTCCGCTTGCGATCCCCGGACTGATCTCCGCCTTCATCTTCTGCTTCACGCTGTGCTGGAACGAGTTCATCTACGCGCTGACCTTCCTGCAATCGACGCAGAACAAGACCGTGCCGGTGGCGATCGTCAACGAATTCGTCGACGGCGACATCTACAAATGGGGCTCGCTGATGGCCGGCGCCCTGGTCGGCTCGCTGCCGCTGGTGATCTTGTATGCGTTTTTCGTCGAGCACTACGTCTCGGCGATACGGGGGCGGGAA
>NZ_BADD01000301.1 GCF_000333455.1 Rhodopseudomonas sp. B29 | reverse complement strand
GGGAGTCGACCTGCGGCAGTGGCGCCACCGGAAGCAGAGGGTAGGCGACGAGACCGATGAACAAGATCCCCGCCATCAGCAGCGAGGTTGCGATCGGGTAGCGGATGAACGGCGACGAGATGCTTCCGTTCATGTGCTAGTTCCCGGTGCCGGCGGGCGCGGCAACTGCCGGCGCGTTGTCGGCGACCTTGAACGACAGTGCCGTGCCCGGCTTGACCCTGTATTGGCCGGCCACGATGACGCGGTCGCCGGCATCGAGGCCTTTGGTGATCACCGAATTCTGCTCGTCGGCGGCGCCGACTTCGATCTTGCGCAGTTCCGCCTTGTTGTCGTTTCCGATCGCGTAGGCGTAAAGACCGTCGCTGCTGTGCTGGATGACGTCGTTTGGCACCACGACGACGCCCTTCAGCGTCTTCACCAGCAGCTTCGTCTGTACCGATAGTCCGGGCCACAGCGAGTGGTCCTTGTTGGCGAACACCGCCTTCAGCCGCACCGTGCCGCTGTTGCTGTCGACCTGATTGTTGACCACCGCCAGGGTGCCGTCGTCTTCCAGCTTGGTTTTGCCGTCGGTAGACAGCGCGATCACCTGCAGCGGGTGCTCGGCGAGGGCGCGGTGGATATCGATCACGCGCTCTTCCGGCGCGGTGAAGATCACCGCGATGGGTTCGATCTGGGCGATGGTGACGATGCCGGTCTGGGTCGAGGCGTTGACGATGTTGCCCTTGTCGACCTGCCGGATGCCGACCACGCCGGAGATTGGCGCCTTGATGCTGGTGTAGTCCAGCTGGGTCTGGGCGTTGGCGATCGCGGCGTCGTCGGCGGCGATCTGAGCCGTGAGCTGCGCGACGTTCGAGCGCTGGGTGTCGGTCTGCTGTTTGGTGGCGAATTCGCCGAGTCGGACCGAGCGGCCGAGGTCGAGCTGGGCGTTGGCGAGGTTGGCCTCGTCCTGCTGCTTCTTGGCCTTGGCCTGGTCGAGCGTCGCCTGGAACGGCCGCGGATCGATCTGCGCCAGCAAGTCGCCGGCTTTCACCGTCTGGCCTTCCTTGAAGTCGATATGGTCGATGGCGCCGTCGACACGGGTCCGGACAACCACCGTGTTGAAGCCCTGCACGGTGCCGAGACCATTGAGATAGATCGGGAAATCGGCCTTCTCGGCGGTTGCTACCGTCACCGGCACAGCCGCCGAACGCCCGGCCGCTGCGGACTTGGCATGCTCGGAGCCGCCATGGCCGGCGCGTTGCCAGGCCCAATAGGAGCCGCCTGCCACAAGCAACAGGGCAAGCATCACGGTGGCCCTGCGAATCGCGCCGGGTTTTTTCATTGCCGATCCGATGTTCGGCCGGCGGCGAACGTTGTCCGTTTGGCGCCGCGCGGCGGTGACTGCTGAGAGCCGTGACTATAGTCGAAGTGGGTGCAAACACACCACCAAACCGCCTGACATTGCTAAACTTTCATGAGCAACAGGGACGGTTCTGCCGCTCGTTCGGGAAGCCGCTTCCGGCTGTTTCCAGCTGTTGCTGGATGCGGCCGCCGGCACCCCTGGTCTCTGCATGGAGGCGGGCGACTGCTGCCGGGTTTTCCCCGTCGATCCAGTTAAGAACTCTTCCAATTGTCATGAGGGAGCGGCGGTCTTAAGACCCCCGGAGGCAGCGCGGAGCACTCCGCGAGCGGAGCGGAGACGGATGGAAGAACTCAACGGCCGAATGATCGCTTGTCAGCTCCTGATCACCGGCCTGATCGCACGCGTCGCCAATGAGCAGCGCGATCCGTTGGGCTTCCTAAGCGAATTCCGCGACGAGATCCGAGCGGTGGCGCGGGGGATTCGGATCGACGGTGGCATCGACACCGAGCGCGTGCGCGTGATCGCGCAGCAGACGATCGACGAGATGTTCGGGCTGATGAAGCCGCCGAGCGAGCGCGCGGAGTAAGCGCGAGTCGTCAGCGTCGCGGCCTGCACAGCATTGTATCGTGCTGCATGTTTTCAGCGCAGCATGGTGCAGGGGCGGTGCGAAGATACCCGCTGATTTCAACCACTTCCGGATGTTTACGGAGGCGGTTTCTTAGAATGATTTTGATCTTGAACTATTCCAGCGTTGCAAAGTCGTCGCAGCGTTGACCCCCCAAAGTCGGCCCGATACCACCGGTCATTGCATGTAATTAGCAATGGCACA
>NZ_BADD01000302.1 GCF_000333455.1 Rhodopseudomonas sp. B29 | reverse complement strand
CCCAGCACCTTCGGCGCCCCATGGGTTCAGTTCGTCGAGATTGGCGTCTTGCAACGTGTATTCGAATTGGGTGCGGGTCGGGCGGCCGCCGAGTCGGACGTCCTGTGCCGCCTGCATAAACAGTCGCGCGCCCTCGACTTTCTCGAGCTTCGGCCGCAGCCGCGCGATGATTTGCTGCGCACTGGCGTCGCGCTCGTCGCGCGGCTTCAGCGTGATGTACATCCGCCCGGTGTTGAGCGCGCTGCCGCCGCCGCCGATGAACATAGCGATGCTGTACACGGCCGGATCAGCTTGGACGATCTTCCCGAGTTCTTCCTGGTGCCGCTTCATGTCGGCGAACGAGATGTCCTGCGAGGCTTCGGATGCGGCAGTGATCAGGCCGTTGTCCTGCTGTGGGAAGAAGCCCTTCGGGATCACGACGAACAGGTACACCGACAGCGCCAGTGTGCCGAAGAACACCAGCAGTGTGGTGAAGCGCCAGCGCATCACCACATCAAGGCCGCGCGCATAGGCGTTCAACATCGCGTCGAACGCCCGCTCGCTCCATTGATACAGCCGGCCGTGGCGCGCATGATGTTCGGAGCGCAGGAACCGCGATGCCATCATCGGGGTCAGCGTCAGCGACACCACCAGCGACACGGCGATCGCCATCGCCAGCGTCACCGCGAACTCGCGGAACAGCCGGCCGATGATGCCGCCCATCAGGAACAGCGGGATCAGCACCGCGATCAGCGAGATCGAGATCGACACGATCGTGAAGCCGATTTCGCCGGCGCCCTTCAGTGCCGCCGCCATCGGCGTTTCGCCTTCCTCGACGTAGCGGGAGATGTTTTCCAGCATCACGATGGCGTCGTCGACCACGAAGCCGACCGAGATCGTCAGCGCCATCAGCGACAGATTGTCGAGCGAGTAGCCGGCGGCCCACATCAGCGCACAGGCGCCGAGCAGCGCCAGCGGCACCGTGATGCTGGGAATGATGGTCGCCCAAAAGCTTCGCAGGAAGACGAAGATCACCATCACCACCAGGGCGATGGTCAGCAGCAGCGTGAATTGCACGTCCTCGACCGCGGCGCGGATCGTGGTCGTGCGGTCGCTCATGATCTCGACCTTGATGGCCGGCGGGATCGCGGCGACGAGGCGCGGCAGCTCCGCCTTGATGTGGTCGACGGTGTCGATCACGTTGGCGCCAGGCTGCTTGAACACGACGAGGAACACGCCGCGCTTGCCGTTGGCCCACGCGGCCGTCTTGGTGTCCTCCGGTCCGGTGACCGCCTGTCCGATGTCGCGAATGCGCAGCGGGCCGCCGTTGCGATAGGCGAGGATGACGTCGTTCCAGTCCTTCGAGGCGGTCAACTGGTCGTTGGCGTAGATGGTGTAGCTGCGCGTCGGCGCTTCGATCGACCCTTTCGGGCTGTCGACGGTGGTGATCCCGATCTGTGTACGGACGTCCTCCAGCGTCAGCCCCTTCGCCACGAGCTTGGCGGGATCGACCTGGATGCGGATCGACGGCTTCTGCTGGCCGCCGATGAACACCTGGGCGACGCCGGAAATCTGGCTGATCTGCTGCGCGATCTTGGCGTCGGCGTCGTCGCTGACGGTGGTTAGCGGCAGAGTGTCGGAAGTTGCCGACATGATCATGATCGGCGCGTCGTCCGGGTTGACCTTCATCTAGCTCGGAGGACTCATTAGCGTGTTCGGCAACTGCGCGCCAGCGACATTGATCGGGGCCT
>NZ_BADD01000303.1 GCF_000333455.1 Rhodopseudomonas sp. B29 | reverse complement strand
GAGATCGATGAGGCCGTTATTGATCGCTTCCGGCGGGTCGCCGGAATCGGCCTCGCCATCCTCCTCGACCAGATCGGCAAGATCGCGAATCTGATCCGGCGGCATGAACATCAGATCGACCGGCTCGTCGACGATGTTGTCCACCGGATCGAGCGTCACCACGCAGGTCTGGCACACCTCGGCGCGCACGCGCCCTGTGACATGGACGCGGCCGTCGCCGGCGTGATGCAAATCGAACGAAGCCTTGGCCGAATGCACGCCGCCGAGATCGCCGAGCGCCGCCAGCGCCTCGCGCTGACGCGGCGTGGCTTCGAGCTCGCGATGCAGCCCGCCCTCGGGGATCTGCAGCACCACGACGGTCTCGCTCCACGGCGCGGATTCGGCTCGCACCGAATCGCGCGACTTCGAATCAACATGGCTGTGATCGTCGGCCATTCGCTCCTCCTGCGGTTCAGGCGCCGGGCGGCGGTGGAAATTGCAGGCCGCCTTCGCGCAGCTTGGCCGGCGCGACCGCATCCAGCACCGCGATGCATTGCATCGCATAAGTGGCGAGCCGCCGCGCCTGCTCAATGCTGGCGCCGTCGAACACGTTCCGATTGAGCGCCAGTGCCAGCGCCTCGTCGCCTTCGGTCAGCGCCAGATCGTACGCGGCCGAACGGCCGTAAAACGCCTCTCCGAACGCCTGCATGCGTTTCGGCACCGTTAGGTCGCCGACCCCGAGCTCGCGCAAATTTGCGTCGAGATCGCTGCAGAAATAGTCGAACAGCGCCTGGGCAAACGGATGGGCGTCCTGCACGGCGCGAATCCGCCGCAGCACCAGCCAGAGGTGCACGACGATCATTTCGAACCGGCCGTTGACGGTATCGGCAACGCCCAGCTCCCGATAAAACGCCGGCTGACGGGCCTGCGCCACGATCATGCCATAGATGGCTTCAATGGTGCCGCGCGGCGGCGTCCGGGGCGGACGGAAGTGATTGAACGGCCAAATCATTGTGGGTTCCGGTGGGCCTGCGGGGTCGGCCTTTTCGGATTGCAATCCGAGTTCCTGCCCGGTTATGTCAACGCTTCCCGCGATGCAAGGGGATGGGGCGAACTCCCGAATGAGTATTTCGATCGACCGCGGGCGCGCTGACGCTTCGACCAGGCTGCGCCGGACGGCACGGGCCGCGCTGCGCCGTCGGCTGGGCCCGGTTCTGGCGCTGGCTTTGCTCGGCGCCGGCCTGTCGGCCTGCACCTCCGAGCAATTCCAGAAGGGCTACATCCTGCCCAATGGCGCGCTCGAGCAGATTCCGATCGGCGCCAGCCAGGATCAGGTGCTGCTGGTGATGGGCACTCCTTCCACCGTCGCCACGCTCGACGGCCAGGTGTTCTACTACATCTCGCAGCGCTCGGAGCGGCCGGTCGCCTTCATGCCGCAGAAGGTCACTGACCAGCGAGTGATCGCCATCTATTTCGATAAGAACCGCCAGGTCCGCCGTATCGCCAACTACGGCATGCAGGACGGCAAGATCTTCGACTTCATCAGCCGCACCACGCCGACCTCCGGTCAGGAGATGAGCTATCTGGCGCCGCTGTTCCGCCTGATCAGCTTCCACTGAGGTCTTTACTCTGCGGCGATGGGTTTCGCTGCGCTCGACCCATCCTACAGGCACCCTGCATGGAGTCGTGGGATGGGTTGAGCGAAGCGATACCCATCACCACGAAACAACGCATCTCACGCCAGCCCTTTCTCCCGCGCCCAGGCCGCGATCAACCGGTTGACCTCCTCGGGCGCGTCCTGCTGTACCCAATGCGTCGCGTTGGGCAGCCGCTGCAGCGTGAAGTCCTCCACATAGGCTTCGTTGCCCTGCGTCAGCGCGATGTCGAGCGCGACGTCCTTCTCGCCCCAGATCATCAGCGTCGGCACGTGCAGCGTCTGATCGGTCCAGTCGTCGCCGCCGAGTCCGCTGATGTTGGCGTGCTGTTCGCTGACGCCGCGGGCGGCTCCGACGCAGGTCGGCTCGCCGTCTGGTTGCTGCCGCCGGCAGGGCTTGGCGATTTTCGGACGGCGTCTTTCTCGGGCTTGTCCGTGCTCGGCCGATCGGCGAGCGAATCGTCTCGGTCCTTGCGGCCCGGTTTGCCGCGCTTCGGACCGGCTTCCATGACACCCGGGATCGACACCGAGATGCAGGAGACGTCGTCGCAGTCGCGCGGCTTGTCGATTCGGATGGGCGGCCGCCG
>NZ_BADD01000304.1 GCF_000333455.1 Rhodopseudomonas sp. B29 | reverse complement strand
GCCCGTCCTTCACCGCGGTGTCGAGCGCCAACGGGATCGAAGCCGCCGAGGTGTTGCCGTGGCGATCGACCGTCATGACGACCTTGTGCGGCGCGATATGCAGCTTCTGCGCCGACGCATCGATGATGCGCTTGTTGGCCTGATGCGGAACGAACCAGTCGACATTGTCGGCGCTGGTTCCCGACGCCTGGAACGCATCGACGATTACGCCGGTGATCATGCCGACCGCGTGCTTGAACACTTCGCGGCCTTCCATGCGCAGATGGCCCGTCGTCTGCGTCGTCGACGGCCCGCCATCGACATACAACTTGTTCTTGTGACGACCGTCGGAGCGCAGATGCGTGGTGAGCACGCCGCGATCGGCCGACGTTCCCCAGCCCTCCTGCGCTTCGAGCACGATGGCGCCGGCGCCGTCGCCGAACAGCACACACGTGCCACGGTCTTCCCAGTCGAGGATGCGCGAGAAGGTTTCGGCGCCGATCACCAGCGCCCGCTTGGCCGAGCCGCCGCGGATGAAGTTGTCGGCCGTAGCGACCGCGAACACGAAGCCCGAACACACCGCCTGGATGTCGAACGCGACGCCGTGCTCCATGCCGAGCGCCGCCTGGACCTGCACGGCGGTCGCCGGAAACGTGTGGTCCGGCGTCGAGGTCGCCAGCACGATCAGATCGATCGACGAGGCGTCGATGCCGGCATCGTCGAGCGCGGCTTGAGCGGCCTTGGTGGCGAGATGCGAGGTGTACTCGCCTTCGGCGGCGATGTGGCGCTCGCGGATGCCGGTGCGCTGCACGATCCAGTCGTCGGAGGTGTCGACCTTGGCGGCGAGTTCGGCGTTGGTCAGGACCCGTTCCGGCAGATAAGAGCCCGAGCCCAACACGACCGAACGAATCACCGTCACGAGACAGCCTCCTGAGCGCTCGGCGTCTTGACCAGCGCGCCGGCTTCACGATCGAGCGTTTGATTGATCTTGGTCAGTAGATCGTAGCGGACCATGTCATAGCCAACATCGACGGCGTAGGCAAAGCCCTCGGCATTGGTTCCGCCATGGCTTTTGACCACGATGCCGTTAAGTCCGAGGAAGACGCCGCCATTGGACTTGTTCGGGTCCATCTTGTCCTTGAGCGCCTTGAATGCGTCGCGGGCGAACAGATAGCCGATCTTGGAGCGCCAGGTGCGCGACATGGCCGCGCGCAGATAGTCGCTGAGCTGACGCGCCGTGCCCTCTGCGGCTTTCAGCGCGATGTTGCCGGCAAAGCCTTCGGAGACGATCACGTCGGCGGCATGGCGGCCGATGCCGTCGCCTTCGACGAAGCCGATGAAGTCGAACTTGGGTGATTGCATCGCGCGCAGCAGTTCGGCTGCCTCGCGAATCTCGTCACCGCCTTTGATCTCTTCGACACCGATATTGAGCAGGCCGACGGTCGGCTTCTCGAGATCGAACAGCACGCTCGCCATCGCCGCGCCCATCACTGCGAGCGCCTGCAGGTGCCGCGCGTCGCCGCCGATCGAGGCGCCAAGATCGAGCACCACGGCGTCGCCGCGCATCGTCGGCCAGGTCGCGGCGATGGCCGGGCGATCGATGCCGGGCAGCGTACGCAGGCAGAACCGCGCCATCGCCATCAGCGCGCCGGTGTTGCCGGCCGACACGGTGACGTCGGCTTCGCCCTTCTTCACCGCTTCGATCGCCTGCCACATTGAGGATTTGTAGCGACCGCGGCGCAGCGCCTGGCTCGGCTTGTCGTGCATCGACACTGCGACGTCGGTGTGAACCACGCGCGAGACTTTGGCGAGCGCCGGAAGCTTGGCGAGTTCGCGCTCGATCGCGGTGCGATCGCCGTACAGCACGAATTCGGCGTCGGGGTGCCGCCCGAGCGAGAGCGCCGCGCCCGGGATCACGACCGCCGGGCCGACATCGCCGCCCATGGCATCCAGCGCAATTCGAACCTTTTGAGGCATTGGCGTTCTTGACTACCTGATCGCTCGCACGGACATCGTTCGCGGACCGTGCGCTCGGCCGCGCCTATCGAAAACGCCCGGATCGGGCGAACGGATATGCAGCGCTGCACACCGGTTGCGGCCGGGACAATAGCCGTTCCCGGCAGCGATACAACATCCGGACCGGGCAGATTTAAGTCGCATTCGGCGCAGGTTGCGCGCCTCAATCGCGCTTGCGCTTGGACGGATTCGGCGCGTCCGGTGCGGTTTTCAGCGCTTTCAGCGCCGCAAATGGATGCTGTTCGGGATCGTCGGCATACGCGCGGCGCCGCGAACACCGCATCCGGCTTGGGCGGATAGGGAT
>NZ_BADD01000305.1 GCF_000333455.1 Rhodopseudomonas sp. B29 | reverse complement strand
ATCAACCTGCCGCTGGCCGCCGCCGCGCTGGCGCTGCTGCTGCCGAAGATGGGCAAGATCCCGGTCTATCACCGCCGCCGCAAGGTCGACTGGCTCGGTGGCGTGCTGCTGATGGCTTCGGCGCTGGCCTTGATGCTGGCGCTGACCTGGGGCGGCACGCGCTATGCGTGGCTGTCGCCGACCATCCTGGCGCTGGCCGGCGCGGCGGCTTTGCTCGGAACGGTGTTCGTCTGGCACGCGCTGCGCACCGCCGAGCCGTTCCTGCCGCTGCAGGTGCTTGGCGGCACGGTCGTGCCGTGGGCGATGGCGGCGGGCGGCTTCTGCATGGGGGCGATGATCGGGCTGACCGTGCATCTGCCGCTGTATTACGAAGTCGTCTATCACCTCAGCGCCTCAGAATCCGGCCTGGCGCTGATCCCGATCGCGGCGATCTCTGTCTTAGGCGCCGCCTTCGCCGGGCGGGCGATGACCAAGGTGGCGCATTACAAGCGCATCGCCATTATCGGCACCAGCTCCGCATCCGCCCTGGCGATGCTGATCGCGCTGATCACGCCTCTGCCGCTATGGCTGCTGTTGAGCTTGATCGCGATCTTTTCGATCGGACTTGGCACGGTGTTTCCAGTTTCCGTGGTGTCGATCCAGAATGCAGTGGCACGGCCCCAAATCGGCACCGCGACCGGCGCGATGAACTTCTTCCGCGCGCTGCTCGCTTCGTTCACCGTCGCTGGGTTCACCACGATCCTGCTGATCGCTTTCGGCGGGCAGCTGCAGCTCGGCGGCGAAGGCCGTCACTCTGCCGCCGGCGTCGACGCGGCTCAGATGGTGGCGACGTTCCGCTACGTCTTCGGCGCCGCAGCCGTCATGCTGGCCGCCGCTGCGCTGTGCCTGGTCAAGATGGAAGAGCGCAAGCTTGCCGGGCCTGAAAGGCCGTCCTTGGCCATGGCCGAATAGACCGGCGTTTCGCGTCTGGCGCGCCTCCGTGCCGCCTTCGCTGCCTGCCCGTTAAGCAGTTTTTCGCGAAACCCCGGGTTCCCCACCCCGGTGCTGCGCATTTTCGACGCCTTTGCGGTTATGCTGCCGCGGTTCTGGTCGAGAAGCCGCCCCCGAGGGCGGCGGGGCCGCAGGTGGGTCGGATGACGGCGTCGCACGGCAATCATAGCCAGCTAACCAGCGAGTCCCTGCGCAAACGGCGACTGCGCAACCGACGTATTTTCAACCTGGCGGTTGTGATCACCATCATCACGCTGGCTGTCGGCTCCATCGGCGTCATCTTCTACGAACTGCGGCCGGTGACCCTCAAGATCGCGGTCGGTCCGGCCGGCAGCGACGACCTCAAGCTGGTGCAGTTGCTGTCGCAGGCCTTCGCTCGCAACCGCAGCCAGATACGGCTGCAGCCGGTGGTTACCGAAGGGGCAAACCCAAGTATCGAGGCGCTGCGACAGAACAAGGCCGACCTTGCCGTGGTCCGCGCCGACCTCGATCTCCCGGCCGATGCCCAGTCGGTGGTGACGTTGCGCAAGAACTTCGTGGTGATGTGGTCGGTCCGCGGCAGGGGCAGGAAGTCCGGCGCGATCAAAAACATCTCCGATCTTCCGGGACATACGGTCGGAGTGATCGGTCGCACGCCTGCCAATGTCAAAATGCTGCAGGTGATCCTGTCCGAATCCGGCGTTTCGCCCGACAAGGTCAAGATTCAGCAATTCCAAACCACGCAGATCGCCGAGATGGCGCGTGATGAATCACTCGACGCTTATCTCGCGCTCGGTCCGCTGGACAGCAAGATCACCATCGAAGCCATCGCCGCCACCGCCAAGGCGCGGGGCGAACCGCGCTTCCTGCCGATCGACGTCGGCGATGCCATTGCCAAGAAATTCCCGATCTACGACTCCGAAGAAATCCCCGGCAGCATCTTCTCGACGTCGCCGCCGCGGCCGGAAGACAAGGTGGACACGATCAGCGTCAGCCACCTGATCGTTGCCAAGCAGTCGCTATCGAGCCTCACCGTCACCCGATTGACGCGGCAGATCTTCGCGGTGCGCCAGCAGATCGCCCGCGAGATGCCGATCGCCGGCAAGATCGAGGCGCCCGACACCGACAAGGACGCCGCGATCCCTGCGCATCGCGGCGCTGCCGCCTTCATCGATGGCACCGACCGCACCTTCATGGAGCGCAACAGCGATTACATCTGGGGACTGATCCTGCTGCTCTCCGGCCTCGGCTCGGCCGGCGCCTGGCTGCGCAGCTATTTGACCCGCGATGAGCGGGAAATTGGCGGGAAGATGCGTGACCGCGCGCTCGGCATGATTGGCAAAGCGCGCAAGGCGGACAGCGTCGCCGAACTCGATGCCATGCAGCACGACATCGACCGCATCTTGCGCGAGACGCTGGACTTCTATGACGACGGTGCGATCGATGATCTCGAGCCGTTCGGTCTGGTGCTTGACCAGTTCCAGCGCGCGGCTGCCGACCGCCGGAGCGCGCTCATCGCCAGCGCCGGTAGCGACCTCGAGCCGCCGCAGAACGAGACGCCTGAGCGGGACCCGCCGGAGCCCCTGCGAATCGCCGGGACCTGAAAAAGCGTCGGTTCCGCAAGAACGATCCGGTAACCATTGTTGATTAGGTTCCGCTCTGCGCGGAAGGACTCAGCGCATTGCCATTGCGGAGGCTAGGTCGTCGGCCGCGCCACTCGCGTTCGCCAACCACAGGAGCTTGCGGTGCGACGCCTTATTCGCCGATTCATCACCGATACGGCCGGCGCCACGGCCATTGAATACGCGCTCATCGCCGCGGGGATCAGCATCGTCATCGTCACTGTAGTGACGGGGATCGGCACAAATCTGCTCGCCAAGTATACCTCGGTGCAAACCTCCCTGAATTAGTGCCGCCGGCATACGCTCGAGCCGCCGAACTATTTGCACGGGCGTTTTCGATCGCCGCCGGGTACAGCCGCCCAGAGGCCTGCGGGCGGGATTGGTTAAGGCGAGACGAGTGCGTGCATCAAAATCTGCGGCAATCCTCAGCGATAATCTTCAGGGCCGATCGCTAAAGGTCCTCGCGACGACAACGTTTGCGGGGACACCATGGCGCTTCAGCAGATCCACAACGAGCGGCTCATCCGGCTGACTCGACAGGACGTCCTGATCTCGCTTGCGCTCGTGGCGTTTGGATTGGCAGCGGCACCCGTCGTCGGCCTGTTGGTGTTGCTACTGACCAACTGACGCGACGTCGCGTCGTTCTCCTTTTGCGGCTGCTCAGAGTTCAGATCTTGGATGCGGGCTAGCGTTGGCCGGCAACAGCGCTCGCGTGTTGCGGCCACCGCGTGTCGCCACCTCCTACGCCTCATCTCTGAAAGGCTCAGCCGGAGATGCCAGCAAGGCAGCAGGCTTGCCGTCCTGGGCCGAACCTCGGCAAGCCGTTCTTTGTGGCTATAAGAAAATAATCCTTTACAGCGTAGCGCTGCTCGATTAGAGATTGCCTATTCCCCCTCACCAGCGTCCCAAATGAAGCCGCCCGCCCGAGGGAACTGGTCGAGCCGTTGTCTAGCAGGCGGCGTGGAGGGCATTCGCAGGCGCGGAACATCATGATGAACAGTGCGTTGGCGGAGACGAGCGGTCGCCGACTGAGCACCGCAGATGGATCTCAGCCCAGAGGATATCGCCATGGCGACCGAGGACCGCGGCCACATCATCGAGACGCCGACCGAAGCCCGCCAGGGTGAAAGAGGTCCATCGGTTGCAATGCTGATGATCGTCAGCACCGGACTTGCCGTCCTGATCCTCGCCGCGATCTGGTTCGCTTTCTTCAGGGTGTAACGCACTCAAAATAGGAAAATAAGCCTTGACAGCGCGACGCTGCTTCCGTAGGGTGAGGGCACGCTCCATTGATGTGCCCGCCGACGGGCGAGTCGTTGAGTTTTCCTTCGTCTTCTGCATTCGCAGTCGCCTTTCCGGCGGGCGAGCCCGGAGGCAGCACCGCGTAATGTCCTCACTGGCGTTGGACCGTTCGATCTGAATTCGGGAAAGGCTGCCGATCTGTGTGTCGGGGTAGCTAAACTTTCCATCGAGTTGCGATCCGATAGTCCAGATACCGCGCACAATTCAGCCTCGCCCGCCACCATTCGAGTGCGCCTGACGTTCCGGCTGTGACTGATCATTTACGCAAAGCGCGCCTTGGTTGAATTGTTTCAATTGCTGCCAAGCAAGTTGTGTTTTTGAAATGGGAGAACAATGCGTATTCGTACGTAGCGCCTCATTAATAACTTGTTCTGTCTTGTATTTCATCACTGACGCCCAGTGTAACTAACAACGACTTGAGACGGTGCTGACCGACTCGATGGGGCGGAGAGAAGATTTTATGTTCGGACGTATGTCGCACGCGAAAGAATCCGACAGTCTGGCGCTGATGGCGCAGAAGCTGATCTCCGCCAACATCATGGTTTCCGACGCCGATCTCAACATCGTTTACATGAACGAAGCGGTGAAGAAGCTGTTGCGCGATGCTGAATCCGACCTGCGCCGCGAGCTACCGAATTTCAGCGTCGACACTCTGATCGGCACCAACATCGACGGCTTTCACAAGAACCCAAATCACCAGCGGCAGATGCTCAAGCATCTGAGTTCGGTTCATCATGCGACGATCCAGATCGGTCCGCGCAAGTTCGACCTGGTCGCGACGCCGCTCAACAGGCCGGACGGCAGCCGCGCCGGCGTGGTGGTGGAATGGGCCGACGCATCGATCCGTCTCCAGAACATCGATTTCGCGGGACAGGTCGCGGCGGCCAACCGCTCGCAGGCCGTGATCGAATTCAACATGGATGGCACCGTCCGCACCGCCAACGAGAATTTCCTCAGTACGGTCGGCTATTCGCTCGCTGAGATTCAGGGCAAGCACCACAGCATGTTCGTCGAGCCTGCGATGCGTGAGAGCCCTGCCTATCGCGAATTCTGGGCGGCGTTGAATCGTGGCGAGTATCAGGCGGCTGAATTCAAACGGATTGGAAAAGGCGGCCGCGAAATCTGGATGCAGGCGTCCTACAATCCGATCTTCGACGAGAAGGGGCGGCCCGCCAAAGTCGTCAAGTTCGCCGTCGATGTCACCGAACAGAAGCTGCGCAATGCCGATCTCGCCGGACAGATCGAAGCGATCGGCAAGTCGCAGGCGGTGATCGAGTTCAACATGGATGGCACGATCATCACCGCCAATGACAATTTTCTGAAGGCGCTGGGCTACTCACTGGGTGAGATCAAGGGTAAGCATCACAGCATATTTGTCGATCCTAGCGAGCGCGATACGCCAAGCTATCGGGAATTCTGGGCGTCGCTCAATCGAGGCCAGTATCAGGCGAACGAGTACAAGCGCATCGGAAAAGGCGGCCGCGAGGTATTCATCCAGGCCTCCTACAACCCAATTCTCGATCTCAACGGCCGGCCATTCAAGGTTGTCAAATACGCAACCGACATCACCAAGCAGGTACTGGCTCGCATCGGCAACGAGCGTGTCCGAGGCATGATGGAAACCGTTGCTGCAGGTGCGGAGGAACTCAATACGTCGGTCCGCGAGATCTCGGAGACCATGACGAAATCGCGTGAGACAGCGTCCGGCGCCGTCGAGAGGGTCGCCAATGCCGACGCTCAGGCGCAAAGGCTCACCACCGCGGCCAGGGCGATGAGCGGCATCGTGGAACTGATCAACACCATCACGGGCCAAATCAACCTGCTGGCGCTGAATGCTACGATCGAATCGGCCCGCGCCGGCGAAGCGGGCCGTGGCTTCGCGGTGGTGGCGGCCGAGGTCAAGAACCTCGCCAATCAAGCCAAGCAGGCCACCGACAAGATCGGCGAAGAGATCAACAGTCTCAACACGATTTCAATCGATGTCGCCGACGCACTCAATGCCATCAAAGAAGCCATCAATCACGTCAGCGAATACGTCACTTCCACCGCTGCAGCTGTGGAAGAACAGAGCACGGTGACCAGCGAAATGTCCGAGAGCATGCAGCGCGCCGCCGCCGAAGCCGCCCGGATCTCCGCCGCCTGAACTGCGGCTGACTGCTTAAATCAAACAGAGGAGGCCGCGCCGACGCGCTTGCGTCGGACGCGGCCATTTTCGTTCATGGCCTCTCCAAGAGGCGTGGCTTCGGATCATCCCTCATGGCGACATCATGCAATCGATCGGCGGTGACGACTTCCACCACCGCCGCAGCGAAGAAGCGCGCTGCCCGGACCATCGCGACCAAAAGCGCCGCTGCGGACAAGCCGATCTCGGCCGTTGCAAAGTCTACAAAGATCCGGACGCGGCCGGCGGCTGCTCCGGCGGTCGCAAAGACTAAGACTACACGCGTCTCTGCGACGTCGACTGGTACGTCGACACAAAGCCCCGTCAGCTGCCCCGTTGTTTGCGCCGGAGAGAGCCGCGAAGGAGCGGCGGCCGAAGCACTTCCGCTTGTCGATCGGGTGGAGCGATCGGTCGAACACGAGATCAAGCGCATCGAAGCGATCGTCAGCGGCCAGCATGCGGATGACGAGCAGCACGCCGACGCAGAGCGCCGCGCCCGCACGCTTGCCAGCCTGACGCGTACGTTGTTTGAACTGCGGCGGCTACGTGATACCGAAGAGAAGAGGCCGCTCGATGACGACACAGTGCCACGCGATCTCGATGAGCTGCGGCGGGCGCTTTCGCGACGACTGGATCAGATGGTCGCCGGCACAGCGGACGTTCCTGCTGCAGGGGATGAGTGAGGCCGAGCTGGCGTTTCTGGCCAGCCAGTGGGACGTGTTCGCGCACGATCACCAGCGTCCGCCCGAGCTGGCACCGAACGGTGCGCCGTGGCTGATATGGCTACTGATCGGCGGACGTGGCGCCGGCAAGACCCGCGCCGGCGCCGAATGGATCCGCTGTCAGGCGCTGGGTCTGCCGCCGTTCGCCACCGAAGCCGTCGAGCGCATCGCGCTGGTCGGCGAGACCGAGCACGATGTGCGCGAAGTGATGATCGAAGGTGTCTCCGGCCTGCTCGCGGTGCATCCGCCGGATCAGCGGCCGCTGTGGCAGCCGTCACGCAAACGCCTCGAATGGCCCAACGGCGCGGTGGCGCAGGCGTTCTCTTCTGAAGATCCGGAAAGTTTGCGCGGCCCGCAATTCGGCTGCGCCTGGTCGGACGAGATGGCGAAATGGCGCCACGCCGAGCCGACGTTCGACATGCTGCAATTCGGCCTGCGGCTGGGTCGCCAGCCACGCCAACTGATCACCACGACGCCGCGGCCGACGGCGCTGATCAAGCGCTTGATTGCTGACCCGTCTGCGGTGACGACGCGGGCGCCGACGCGTGCCAATGCGTTCAATCTCGCGCCGACCTTCCTCGAAGGCGTGATGGCACGCTACGCCGGCACGCGGCTCGGGCGCCAGGAGCTCGACGGCGAAATCATCGAGGATCGGCCCGACGCGCTGTGGTCGCGCACGCAGATCGAAGACAGCCGCGTCGCCGAGGCGCCGTCGTGCCGCCGCATCGTCGTTGCGGTCGATCCGCCGGCGTCGTCGGGCAAACGCGCCGATGCCTGTGGCATCGTCGCCGCGGGCATTTCCGACAGCGGCATCGTCTATGTGCTGGCTGACGACAGCGTCGCCGCAGCGACGCCGACGCTGTGGGCCAGCAAGGCGATCGCTCTGTGGCGCCGGCTCGAGGCCGACGCGCTGGTGGTCGAGGTCAACCAGGGCGGCGAGATGGTGAAGAGCGTGATCCACGAGGTGGACGCGGCCGTGCCGGTGATACCGGTTCGCGCCGTGCGCGGCAAATGGCTGCGCGCCGAGCCGGTTGCCGCGCTCTACGAGCAGGGCCGCGTCAAACACGCCGGCTGCTTCGCGGCGCTCGAAGACGAGATGTGCGACTTCGCCTCGACCGGCCTCTCCAACGGCCGTTCGCCCGATCGCCTCGATGCCCTCGTATGGGCTGTGAGTTCGCTGGCGCTGCAGCCGAAGGCCGCAGAGCCACGGGTGAGGGTTCTGTGAGGCGATGAGCAGCTTGATCCAGCAAGTCGAGGTCGCGGTGTTGGCGGGCGGCGCTGCGACGGCTGCGACAGCCGGCGCAATCATAGCCGCATCGATGCTGGCCAATGCGCCGACGCCGTGGCTGATGCTGCTGTGCAGCCTATTGCTTGTCGTCGTCGGCGGGTTCGTCTGCGCATCGTGGGGCTGACGGCGGTGGCAGTGGATCGTAGCGATGGGGATGGATTCCGTGCAGCGAGCACGGATCGTAACGCTCGTACGTGCCGTAGTTCTGAACTTCAGGCAGCGCGAGCCGCTCGAACACGCTGGCATGGAGAAAAGCGCCGTCCGGGATTGTTCGCGGCTCGGTCGGCCAGCGCAGGATCGGCAAGCCCATCATGCCATGCCGGGCTTCGTCGTGCTGCATGCCAGCCGCTGATGGACGTGGCCGCAGATAGGCGCGGTCGATCAGAATTGGATGCGGCAAACGCAGCGCTTCGTTGCTCATCCATTCGAGCGTGATATCGGACAGCCGGGACTCGTTTTCGATGTAGCCGCCGCCGATATCGGCGTGAACACCGGCGAACCAGATCTGCTCGAACCAGTTGCCGGGCTGGCCGCTGCGCGCGGCCACGGTTTTTGAATTCGCCCACTCGACTCGTTTGAAATCCTTGCGGCGTTCGTCGATCGACAGCGCATGCCGGGCATATGCGACGCGGTCGTTGAGGTTCTTGTCGTAGAACTTCAGCCGCCACGCGATCACGTGCAGCGTCTTCCACCATGGATCGCGGGTGCCGAGCGCCCACTTTACGTGGGTCCATAGATAGGCAACGAGCAACGCCGCCGCGCTGACGATGATCAGCGCCGTGTACCACGCGCCGAAGGATCCAAATGCCAGGCTAGCCAGCCAGGCGATGCCTGCCAATGCGCCGAGGAGGAGCGGAAGCACCAGAACGGTCGCGCCGAGCATCTTCGGCCAGCTGGCGCCGAGCGCCGCCACGGTGTCGAAGACGCCGATGAAATACGGAACCTCGTTCGAATGGCCGTCGACATCGCTGGCGTATTTGCGGCGAAACGCAGCGGCGAGGTCGTCGCGCTGATCACGAAAGCGCTGCTGCTTCTTCGAGGCGCCGTGCTGATAGACCTTCTTCACCGCTTCCGCGGCAATGCGATTGGCCGTATCGGGATCGACGTCGATCGGGCGGCCATTTTCACTGCGCGGCACGCCGCACAATGCCAGCACGCCGCCGAGACAGCGCACCGTATAGGCGCCGCGGCTGAAGCCGAACAGATAGATCCGATCGCCCGGTCGCCACAGCTCGATGATCGCCGCGTAGCAATCGATGATATTCCGCGTGACGCCGAGGCCGGTGGCCCCGCTGACGATATTGTAGATCTTGCGCCAGAACGGAACGGCGCGGCCGCCGGACGGCGCATCCGAGCCGACGCCGGGGTCGTAGAATGCGACCTGGCGAAGCGGATCGTTGTCGGTGTCCGGTCCGCAGCGGGTGGCGCGATACAGCTTGTAGACGTTGGTGCGCTTTTCGTCGGGCATCAGGCCGCCGGCCTGCCCGGTACCGTCGGAAAATATCAGGATGTTCTTCGCCATGGTCGCCCCCGGCAAAAGGGCGATGATCACCATGAAAGTGTCCGGCGCGTGGCGCGAAGCGGACCGCGGATCATTTGGTAATTTGACACTACTTAAGGAGCGCGGATCCCAATGCTCGATCGCTTCAAAACGTTGTTCGCTCCGCCCGAAGCCAAGGCATCACGCACCGCGCATCTGCTGGCGATCGAGAGTGGCGGGCGGGCGCGATGGACGCCTCGGGACTACGCCGGGCTGGCGCGCGAGGGTTATGTCGGCAACGCCATTGTGCATCGCTGCGTGCGGCTGATCGCCGAGAACGCCGCTGCTTGCGTGTTCATGGTGTTCGACGGCGCGCAGGAGAAGGAGGCGCACCCGCTGGCGCAGCTGATCGCGCGGCCCAATCCGCGCCAGGACGGCGCCTCGCTGTTCGAAACGCTGTATGCGCATCTGTTACTTGCAGGCAACGCCTATCTCGAAGCCGTCGCGCTCGGCGATGCGGTGCACGAGCTGTACGCACTGCGGCCGGATCGTATGAAAGTCGTGCCGGGGCCGGACGGCTGGGCCGAGGCCTACGACTACAGCGTCGGCGGCCGCAGCGTGCGCTTCGACCAGCACGGCGCGGTGCCGCCGATCCTGCATCTGACGTTCTTTCATCCGCTCGACGATCACTACGGCCTGGCGCCGCTCGAAGCGGCCGCGGTCGCGGTCGATACCCACAACGCCGCCGCGCGCTGGAACAAGGCGCTGCTCGACAATTCGGCGAGGCCGTCCGGCGCGCTGGTCTATGCCGGGCCCGAGGGCGCGGTGCTGGGCGAAGCGCAGTTCGATCGCCTCAAGCACGAACTCGAACATACTTATGAAGGCGCCGCCAATGCCGGCCGCCCGCTGCTGCTCGAAGGCGGGCTCGACTGGAAGCCGATGGCGCTGAGCCCGAAGGACATGGACTTCCTCGAAGCCAAGCACGCCGCGGCGCGCGAAATCGCGCTCGCCTTCGGCGTGCCGCCGATGCTGCTCGGCATTCCGGGCGACAACACCTTCGCCAACTATCAGGAAGCCAACCGTAGCTTCGTCCGCCAGACCGTGCTGCCGCTGGCGAGCCGCGTCGGCAACGCGCTGGCGCAATGGCTGGCGCCGCAATTCGGCGATGGCATCCGCCTCGTCATCGACACCGACCGCATCGACGCCCTGGCCACCGACCGCGCCGCGCTGTGGCAGCGCGTCTCTGGCGCGGCGTTCCTGACGCTGAACGAGAAGCGCGAGGCGGTGGGTTACGCGCCGATCGAGGGCGGGGACCGGCTGGGGTGAGGGCGGTCCGCCGCTACTCAATTGCCACTGCGGGGCACCGCCGCCAATCAGCCGCACTCGAATCGACACTTCCCGAGGTCCACCATGATCGATCATGAATCGGCATGGCGCGCGCACCAGCGCGCGCGCTGGGTGCTGCCTGATGTGCGACGCTGGCTTGCAGCCCAATGCTGGTCGATGGATCAGACAGGACGCCGCCCGCTTCCTGAAGCCAGGCACGGATCCCGCCGACGTCTTTCCGGCGCTCGACCGCAAGTTCAACCCGAACCAGCCAAGGATACCGGCAGGGCAGTTCGGTGGCGGGCGATGGACTGATGGAAGTGAACCGGGCGCGGACGGGTCGGCCGAAGCCCTGACGTCTGCCGATCCTGCTTCAAGTGACATCACTGCCGATGCAAGCAGCCCGCTGGCGTTTCAAGCGCAAAGCTCAGGAAGCCTCGAATCCTGGTTGAAGCAGCTTGACGATCTCGCCTGGAAAGATCCGCGGCAGATCCCAAGCGCCGGCGCCACTGACGCCGAAGAAAACCTACAAGAGGTACAAGGCCGTCGCCAGCCACCCCCGAATTGGTTTCCCAGCGCGTCGACGGAACAAAATCTCCGCTTGGAAATGGCCATAGCACGCAGCGGAGCGGCACTCAAAGAAGTCCATCGCTACGAAGCGAATTGGAAGCCGCGAGAGCAAAGCCTAAGCGCTCCTGGTAGTGTCGAAGGGGCAATCGCAAATGCTGAGCAACGAGCTAGAGAGATAGAGACCTATCTAGAGCAGCTTCGGACCGGCCCCGGCGCCAACTTCGGTCCCTCCCTCGATGCACCCCGCACCCCTGAACGGCCGGAATTAGGCCCCTGCGATGGGACATCATGGATCAACAGCTATAGAACCATCAACAATGCGCCGGATCTATTCGGGAATCCCCGTTGGCCCGCCGGTAAAGGAACAGTATCCGTATCGAGAATAGATGGGGAAGTTTACTTCGGTGTCAGTTCGAGATCGCCCGGCTACAGCGATGCCGACTGGAATATCGCTGCGCGAATAGGAGAGCGTCTAAGAAGTATTTATCCTGATATGGCGAAATCCAACTCCGGTATGAAGCCGAACGACAGCGTTTTTCATGCCGAGGCAAACTTGCTGTTGCGCGCCAATCAATATTCCGATGGGCTAGAAGGTCGCGCCATCGAGGTGCAAGTTGACAATCCGATTTGCGGGCAATGTTATACTGTGTTGCCGAGACTGAGTATTCAGTTGCGTAATCCATATGTGACGTTCTACGAGACGACAACCGGTCAGCGGAGCGTTCTGTGGAACGGCCGGTGGCTACGATGGAAAGAGCAATGAGGAAACGAACGGTATCTAATAGATTCCCATTGGACGGCTGGCCGTCGATAACTGAGCTGGGACCGTTATTTTCCGCGAAGGCATGGTCCCGCTGGGAAGGTGACGACGAGTGGGTGCTCCGGATCGAAGGTCTGTATGGCACCGACTGCCTGCCGGAAGACAGCCAAGTCAGAGCCTGTCTTATCATCACCGGTACACCAGATTTCGGCGTTATGCTGCATTATTCAAGATGGGACGGCCGGACCCAACGATCGCTAGACTGTTACTCTAAAGGTGACATGGACCGCATTCGCCAGTGGCTTCGGACGTTGCAAGAGGATTTGCGGCCGATCGGTTTGTTTATCCCTTATGCCCAGGCATGGACGGCGGTGAGGGAGTTCATGGAGCGCGACGGCGAACTGCCGTCCGGCATCGAATGGATCGGCGGAAACGAACTCCCGCCGAACACATTCCGCTTCCCGGGTTTCTTCAATGGACCGGAGCCTCGCGTCCTGACGGACGAAGACATCAACGACGTAGCACCGCGAAGCCTTAGCGAAATTGCTCAGCGCCGCAACTGAGCCGCCAAGGCGGTCCGACGCGATATGCCATCAATTAGTTGCTAACGCGCAGCGAACGGGAAGCCCGCGTCCGTGTATGCGAGGGTGTGATGTCCGATCTCATCAAGATTTTCGGCGAGCGCGGAGACCTGGCACACCTAGCGCTCCTGCTGTGGGCCGGCGCCGCGTCGGCGGGGTTGTGGTTCGCGTTGCGCGAACTGGCGGCTGCGTCGCGGCGGTTCGACGATTTCGTCCACGCGCTCGAACTGTTCAACCGCCGCGCCCGGCGGCGGGCGCGTGACGTGGCACGTGAGCACGACGACGAGTGAGGCTGCTATGAGCGACGAGGGGCAGAGCATGGACAGGTTGCACCGCGTATTGTCGTCGATCCGCACCGAGACCAAATCGGCGCGCGATCATCACAGCGTGTTTCGCGAATTTCTGACGCACCTCGAGACCCAGGGCAGGGCGGCGCCGAAGCGAGCGAATCCGAAGCCCGTGCCCCGGCGGCACCTTCGCAAGCGGGCGAAGTAGCTCCGCGCGTCCGAGTACCAGCTGCGTTCGTAGCTACAAGCCCGACGTCATCCTGAGGTGCTCGCCCGCAAGGGCGAGCCTCGAAGGATGAGCTACGCGCCTCGCATTGTCCGTCGTGTGGCGGACGCCGCGCGTGGGGCCGCATCCTTCGAGGCTCGCTGCGCTCGCGCCTCAGGATGACGCTTCGAATTGGGGCGACCGCCTTAGCCGGTTCTCCGAACTAATTCATCTACCAGAACCAACAATTTCATCACCTCAATCTCACGAGGCCGCTCATGCTCGCCGCGTCATCCGAACCTGTGCGTCCGCCGTCGCGGCTGTCGCTGAGTGCCGACGGCAGCATCGAGGGTTATGCCAGCCTATTCGGCGAGATCGACCAGGCGCGCGACATGGTGATGCCGGGCGCATTCTCGGCGACGCTGCAGCAGCGCGGCTTGCGCAAGATTCCGATGCTGTTTCAGCACGACCCGGCCGACCCGGTCGGCGTCTGGCTCGATCTCACTGAGGATCTGCGCGGCCTGCGGGCGCGCGGACGGCTGATCCCCGATGTCGCCCGCGGCCCGCGAACTGCTGGCGGTGCTCCGCGCCGGCGCGATCGACGGGCTGTCGATCGGCTATCGCACCGTGCGCGGCCAGATCGATCCGAAGAGCCGCGTGCGCCGGCTGTATCAGGTCGATCTGTGGGAGATCTCGATCGTCACCTTCCCGCTGCTGCAGGGCGCGCGCATCGCCGCGGTGAAAGACGGCGGCCCGCCGCTGTCGCCGCAGCGCCGCGCCGCCGAGGCCGCCTGGCACAGAATGCACAGCGATCACCCATCCGGCAGCGCCGCGGATGCACCGGCGCCGCCGGTCCGGCGCGGGAGAAGCGTCGTCAGCCTCGCCTCCCGCGCCGGCCGCAAGGCGGCGATGGCGGGGCTGGGGCGCGGCTGATCACCAAGCTACGCGAAGCTGTCATCGGCGAGCGTACCAGCGTGCGCCTGCCACCCCATCGCTGATCTCCACATCAATCACGAGTAGTTGCCCATGCTGAGCTCTGCCGAGAGCTTCGCCGCGCATCAGCGCGCGCGTTTCATGCAACCCGATGCCGCGCGCTGGATGCGTCCCGACGCCGCGCGTTGGGTCAGGCCCGACGCCGCTCGCTTCCTCGGGCCGGGCATCCGGCCGGAAGATGTCTTTCCAGCACTCAGCCGCAAGTACAACCCGAACCAGCCGCGTGTGCCCAAGGGGAATCCCGAAGGCGGTGAGTGGACGGACTCTGACGGGGGGCAGCGCGCAAGCGTTAGTAAGGAACCGCGAAGTGCGAAGCCTAGACTAACACCAACCGAGTTTTCGTCCCAATCCCGTCCGAGGGGGCACCATTTCAATCCCTATGCGGTCTTCAATAAGTGGAATCTGCGGCCCGAAACGCGAAAGGTATTCGAAGATGCGACCACTGGAACGCTTGCGCGTGACTCGGTTAGATTCGATCCAGAAGGCGCGCCTTACAAGCATACCTGGGGTCGACTCCACAGCGAATACAATCAAGGAGCCGCAGAACTAGGATCGCGTTTTCTGTCCGAGAACCAGATAACGCCTGAAACGATGACACCGGACCAGGCTCGGGAGCTTTTGCGAGAGATTGATATCTCGCAGGATCCACGTATCCGCGATTTCAACCGTGCAATGAGGATGCTAAGGTTCATCGCCAGAATACGGCTCGGGCGAGAGTGAGATGGGCGGCGACGCGGCTGGCCACAAGAGAGAATGGCGGATGTTGCACCATGCCGTCGTGCAGGTGGTCGACTGTTATGTCTGCAAGTTCGCGAAGGCGGCCCGCGCGGTCTGGGTCTCTTCGAAACGTAGTCCGGGCTGTTATTCTCAGTTCATCACCTTGCATGACATGCAATTGTTGCGGCCGGAGATGCTTTCTGCCCTGCAGACGTTGCTCGCCGAGTTCAAGGATTGGTCGATTGAAATCCAGGTGGCGGCTCCGAACGGTGAGCGCACATGGGATTGGCGCGACATGATGATCGAAATTTCGCACGACCGCATCATCGATCGGATGCAGCATGATTTGCTGCCGGCGCATCTGCGGGACGTCCGGTTCGGGACGCCGGTCGACGAGTACAACGACGAGATGGCCGCGAAGGTAAGGCGGCTGATGCACAAGCCTGGTTGAGCATCGCGCATGAAGACGTCGATCAGCTACGCGCCGATGAATTCCATCGTATTTGTTCATGGCGGTCCGGACGAGGCGCCGCCGTGGCCGGTGTGGGGCGCGCAGATACTGGCGACGAATTCGTGCATCAGCCCTGTCTGCTTCCCAGAGATCGACGGGCCAACCGAGATCGTGCTCGGCGACGCCGATGAGGTCGATCCCGGGCGAGCGCCCGATCTCGTCTCGCTGCTGCGGGTGCCGGACGGCGATCTGCGGATCACAACGGTCGGCGACGAGGCGGCCATTCTCCGCATGCCAGCGCCGTCGCTCGCGCTGGTGAAGATCTGGCGCAGCCATCCGAGATGGCCGGAGACGGTCATCATTGGGATCGCGCCGCCGAACGATCTCGCCAGCATGGCACCGATGCTGCCGACCGAAGAAGCGACCCGGGCCGCAGTGGATTTTCCCGTCGGCTCCGATTGCCTGTTTCTGTGTAACACGTCGATCGCCGATCGCCCGGATGTATTCGATCCCTGGCGGTCGCAGCGGCTGCTAGCGTCGGGCGTCGTCGTGCCGATCGCCCCGGCGTCGCGACTGGAAGTGACCGATGCCGATCCGGACTTGCCACGTTCTCCGGTCTTCGATGGCCTGTTGCCGACGCCGAACCGGCTCGTCGGCATCTTCCCGACTAATCGCCTTGTCATGCTGCGGGCCGACACCCCAACCACGCTGACGCGCGTACGCGCCTGGGTCGAGCCGCGCCCCGAGGGGCCGACGGTGATCCTGGCTTTGTTCCCGGCCGACGAGCCGTAAGCTCCGCTTTCATCGCGCCGGTCAGCCGACGCGCCAGCGTTTTCGTCCAACGCCGCTGCCTCCCAGGCCGCGGCGTTTTTGTTTGCCCGTAATTCACTCACGCCTTCACCCGAGGAGAACCTGCATGGACTACGACATCGACATTGCCGCGCCGGAGACCAAGGCCGGCATCGCCACCGAACTGCGCGACGCGCATGACGAGCTGCTGCGCAGCCACGACGAATTCAAGGCCGCCAACGACGAGCGGCTCGCCGCGCGCGAGCGGCGCCGCGCCGACGTGCTGCTCGAAGAGAAGGTCGACCGCATCTCCGAGGCGATCGACGCGCGGCTGAAGCGGATCGAGGATCAGGCGCTGCGCGCGGCGCGGCCGGCGTTGTCGGTCGAGCGGCCGCCGCTCGCCGTGGATCAGCGCGAGCACAAGAGCGCGTTCGAGGCTTATGTCCGCTGCGGCGACGCCGCGCCGCTGCGTGCGCTCGAGACCAAGGCGCTGTCGGTCGGCTCCAATGCCGACGGCGGCTATCTGGTGCCGGTCGAGCTCGAGCATTCGATCGCGTCGCGGCTGCGGTCGATCTCGCCGATTCGCGCGCTGGCGTCGGTGCGCGAGATCTCCGGCAGCGTCTACAAGAAGCCGTTCCTGACCGCGGGGCCGGCGACCGGCTGGGTCGGCGAGACCGACGCGCGGCCGCAGACCAGTTCGCCGTCGCTCGACGCGCTGGCTTTCCCGGCGATGGAGCTTTACGCGATGCCGGCCGCGACCGCGACGCTGCTCGACGATGCCGCGGTCAATATCGACGAGTGGCTGGCCGGCGAGATCGACCAGGTGTTCGCCGAGCAGGAAGGCACCGCCTTCGTCTCCGGCGACGGCGTCAACAAGCCGAAGGGTTTCCTCGCCGTGCCGATGGTGGCGAACGCGTCGTGGAGCTGGGGCAGTCTCGGCTTCATCGCCACCGGCGCCGCCGGCGCCTTCAAGGCGTCCGACCCGGCCGACACGCTGATCGACCTCGTCTACGCGCTGCGGCCGGGCTATCGCCAGAACGCCACCTTCGTGATGAACCGCCGCACCCAGGCGGCGATCCGCAAGTTCAAGGATAGTTCGGGCGCCTATGTCTGGCAGCCGCCGGTGACCGCCGGCGGCCGCGCCAGCCTGCTCGGCTTCCCGCTCGCCGACGCCGAGGACATGCCGGACATCGCGGCGAACTCGCTGTCGATCGCCTTCGGCGACTTCAGCCGCGGCTATCTGATCGTCGACCGCCAGGGCGTCCGCGTCCTGCGCGACCCGTATTCCGCCAAGCCCTACGTGCTGTTCTACACCACCAAGCGCGTCGGCGGCGGCGTGCAGGACTTCGACGCGATCAAGGTGGTGAAGTTCGCGGGGAGCTGAGGACCGCCGCATCGAACTAACAATAGAACGGCACGCCACAATTGGCGCGCCGTTTTCATCTTCAGCAGCGCTCATTCTCCAATTACGGATTGCATCACATGGGTTGTTGTGACGACGCCTGGCTGCGTTATCAGCAGGCGCGCTGGCTTGCGCCCAATGGCGAGCGCTGGGTGCGGCCAGATGCGGCGCGCTTTCTTAGTCCGGGCAGCGATCTCGTCGCGATCTATCCTGCACTCGCGTTGAAGTACAACCCGAACCAACCAAGAGTACCCGCCGGCCATAGCGATGGCGGCCAATGGACTAGCGGCACCAGCAGCTTTGCTACTTCGGGTGACAGGCCGGCGGTGCCAAGCGCTTCCATATCGGAGGCGACAAGGCCGATGGGGAACGTCGCCATCGCAAACGTCGCCAGAGAAAGCACTGATCTATTCTCCATCGCGCCAAAGGAGCCGGACCGTTCTGGCGTCAGGCTTGCGGGCGATTTACCAGAGGGAGCAGATCCCACGCCGGGAGAGCCGGGCAACGAACCACCGCCGATCCCCCAAAATAAGCCTTCCCGTAGTGCAGACCGAACAAGATATTTTCGGGCTGCTGCAGATTGGCTAGCGCGAAACGCGGGTCTTCCTGGACTGCTCTACGAAGGATCAATGAGAACGGTGGATTGGCTGCGCGATTGGCACGATGTGGTTCTCGCTGCACGAGACGGTCCTAAACCGCTGCAGGAACTGATGAACGGGGTCAGTCTAGCGCGACCAGGTTACGATGTGCATCATATCAATGAAGTCGCAGCAGCACTACTCGATGGATATAGTCTTTCACAGATGAACGATCCTTCGAATCTTGTCAGTATCCCGCGGCTAAAGCACTATCAAATTACGGGATGGTATTCCGCGCCAAGCGTCGAATTTAAGGGGCTCTCTCCGAGAGAGTTTCTCCGGGGCAAGAGTTGGGAAGCGCGTCGTGAAGTTGACTTAAGAGCATTGCGGAAGTTCGGGGCCTTGCAACCATGAGTAAACAGAATCTTGGCCAAATGGCAACGCCCGATCTCATGGCGCTATTTGCGAGAGCCACGGTCGGACAAGACGAGGCGCTGCTCGGAAGTCAACGAGCGAGATTCAATCGTTTATTCAAGCTCATGAGTGATATCAGTAACGAACTCAAGGGACGCGAAGGCGATCAGCGCGTTGCGCTGTTGAGCCTCTTTGATTATCCAAACATGCAGGTACGGCTACAGGCCGCCAAGCTAACGCTCGCGGTCGCGCCGCTCGAAGCGCGCCAGCAGCTCGAAGCGATTGCGGCCACCAAGTGGTTTCCTCAAGCTGGCGACGCCGGCATGTGCCTCTCTTTTCTGGACGATGGCACGTTCAAGCCGGAGTAATGCAGCATAGTTGGTAGGATGGGTTGAGCGCAGCGAAACCCATCATGTCGGCGCTGATGGAGCGGGGAGTCGATGGGTTACGCGCCTGCGGCGCTAACCCATCCTACGGGCTGGAACAAGCGGCGACGGCGGGACTTCCTCGTTGGTGGTGACGGAGGAGAGGACGATGGCGGGAATGATCAAACATGGCGCGCTGGTGCTGGCGGCGCTCGGGGCACTGGTGGCGGCCGATGTCTCGCCGGCCTTCGCGCGCGGCGGGGCGGCGAACATCATGGACTCGCCGGGGTATCAGCGGCGGCTGCAGGAATCGCGGCAGCAGCTCGGCGCTCCCTATACGGTGCCGCCGGCGGCGTATCCGCGGCAGACGCTGCAGCGCAAGCATTGGCAGCATCGGCACGGCAAGCGGCACCATCGGCGCTGAGCGCCTTGGTGGCTCGTCAGCAGTAGCCGTGCCAGCCGCAGGCGTAGGGCAGGCGGCCGAAGATCAGGCTCGGCGAGGTGCCGTAATAGCTCTGATACAGATACGAGTTCGGCTTGCCGTAATAGCCGTGGACGATCGCCGGGATGTCGACCTCGGGCGCGTAGACCGGCCAGCCGGCGGCCATCTCCAGCGGCTGCCGCCGCGCGGGCTGGGGCGCCGGCTCGGCGAAGATGCGGCCGATGGGACTGCGTACCGGCAGATCGGCGGCGGCCGCGGGGGCGGCAAGAGCTGCGACGATCAGCAGGGCGGCGAGGCGCAGCATGGTGGGCTCCGGTTTGGGCCGGCATGCTGGCGGAGTATGGTTAATCAATTCTTACTGTCGCTAGTCTCACGACGCCGTCATCCTGAGGCGAGCGCAGCGAGCCTCGAAGGATGCGGCTGCGCGTGCGGTGCGCCCCACGTTGCTCGCGGCCCATCCTTCGAGGCCGCCGCTGCGCGGCGGCGCCTCAGGATGACGGCGAATGTGTAGTGAATCTGGGATGAACTAATTGCCGAGCGCCGAGCCCCAGGCGCGCGCTGTGTGCTCGATCCAACCCCGATACAGCGTCAGCGGGGTGACGCCGGTGAGGCCGCCGCAGCCGGCGGCGTTGTTCGCTCCGGTCGACCACGACACCACGCCGACGATCACCGCGCGGCCGTCCTGTTGCTCGAGGGCCGGGCCGCCGGAATCGCCGGTGCAGGCGCCGAGGCCTTCGCGCGTGTTGCTCGTCGCCGGATCGACCAGGCGGATCTGCAGGCGGCCGGGGCGGCCGGTGGCGATCAGCGATGCGGCGCGGATGGTGCCGCCGCTCTTGCCGTCGCCCCGGATGGCGACGCCGATGCCGGCGACGGTGAAACGCTGGCCGGCTTCGAGCGGATCGCTCGGCGCGCCGATCGGCAGCGGCGCCTTGCCGGCGAGCGGCGCGGCGAGCTGCAGCAGCGCGACGTCGGCGCTGGCGCGGTGGCCGAGGATCGCGCGCATGTCGAAATCCGGATGCGCGGCGACGCGGCGAACGTCGCGCAGCTGCGGCTGCCGCTGCGCATCGAGCTGCACGATCTTGTAGTCGGCGCCGGGGCCGACGCAATGCGCGGCGCTCAGCACCAGATCCCGCGCGATCAGCGTGCCCGAACAGAAATTGCCGCGCGAGCCGACGATGGTGACGACGGCGCGGGCGATGTCGCCGGCGGGCGCCGCGGCGCCGCCGACCATCGCGGAGGCGGGCGCGGCGAGAGCCACAGCGAACAGCACAGACAGTTTCAGAGCGCGGAGCATGGCGGCGTTTGAGCTTGCCGGCGCCGCGCTGTCAACCGGGACATCGAAGGAGGCGCGAATGTCGGCCGTGTTGTTAGCCGGACCGGCGGCGGAGCCGTGGACGGTCGCCGAGCTGAAGGCGTTCCTGCGTGTCGATCACGACAATGACGACGCGGTGATCGCTTCGCTGCTCGCCGCCGCCCGCGCCCAGATCGAGGCGCTGACGCGCTGCGCGCTGATCACCCAGCGCTGGCGTCTCGTCTCCGACGCCTGGCCGCGCGACGGCCGGCTGCGGCTGCGGATCGGGCCGCTGCGCGAGCTGGTCGCGGCCCGCGTCTACGATGTCGACGGCGCAGCGCATGCGCTCGATCTCGGCCGCTTCGTCCTCGATCCGGTGGCGGGGGTGATCGCCGCGCCCGGCTGGTCGTTGCCGCAGCCGGGTCGCAGCATCGGCGGCATCGAGCTCGATGTCGCGCTCGGCTTCGGCGATGCGGCCACCGACGTGCCGGAGCTGCTGCGCCATGCGGTGCGGACGCTGGCGGCGCATTGGTACGAGAACCGCGGCCTCGCCGCGATCGGCTCGAGCGTGGCGATGATGCCCGGCAGCGTCGCGGCGATGATCGCATCCTATCGCACGGTGTCGCTGTGATCGATCCGGGACGGCTGAACCGGCGGCTGACGCTGCAGGCGCCAGTGGAGCGCGACGACGGCCAGGGCGGCGTCGTGCGCGACTACGCGACTGCGGCCGTGCTGTGGGCGCAGGTCGCGCCATTGCCGGCGCGTGATCAGCTCGTCGCCGACAGCGACGCGGCACGGTCGCGGCTGCGCCTCACGTTGCGCGGCGGCGTCGCGCTGTCGCGGCGGCATCGCTTCGTCGACGGCGCCAACACCTATCGCATCATCGGCTGGCGGACGCGCGACAACGGCGCGCTGCTCGAGGTCGATGTCGAACAGCAGCTGGGCTGATCCTCGAACCATCCCTCGGAGGGGGAGCGCTCGCGCAGCGAGCGGGGTGGGTGGCGAAGTTCTGAGACTCAGTGCTCGCGGTTCACCCCACCCCGTCACGCAGTCCGCTTCGCGGCCTACGTGCCGACCCTCCCCCTCAAGGGGAGGGTGAAGTATCAACCCGGAGTAATCACTCATGACCACCGCACCTGTGGCGCTGCGCGCTGCGATCCATCATGCGCTGATCGCCGACGGCGGGCTCGTCGCCGCGCTCGGCGGGGCGCGCGTCTATGACGAGCCGCCGCGCGACGTGGCGTTTCCTTACGTCACGCTCGGCGAGGCGCGGATCACCGACGCTTCCGCCGACGACGCGCCGTTGCAGGAGCATCAGCTGACGCTGCATGCCTGGTCGCGCCAGGGCGGCCACAAGGAAGCGCACGTCATCACCGGCGCACTGCTGCAGGCGCTCGACGACGCGCCGCTGGAGCCGGCCGGTCATCGCTTGGTCAATCTCCGCTTCGCGCTCGCCGATATCCGCCGTGAGGCCGACGGCCGCACCTACCACGCGCTGGTGCGGTTTCGCGCCGTCACCGAACCGCTGAGCTGAAAGGAAACGCCGCATGGGTGCACAAAAGGGCAAGGATCTGCTGCTGAAGATCCACGACGGCATGAACTACATCACCGTCGCCGGCCTGCGCAGCCGCAAGATCGCCTTCAATGCCGAACTGGTCGACATCACCAACGCGGAGTCCGTCGATCGCTGGCGGGAGCTGCTCGCCGGCGCCGGCGTGCGCCGCGCGTCGCTGTCCGGCCGCGGGCTGTTCAAGGACTCGGCCTCGGATGCGCTGGTGCGGCAGGCGTTCTTCAATGGGCTGATCACCGACTGCCAGGTCGTGGTGCCGGATTTCGGCAGCATCACCGGGGCGTTCCAGATCGCGTCGCTGGAATTCGCCGGCGAACACAACGGCGAAGTCACGTTCGACCTGACGCTGGAAAGCGCCGGCGCGCTCAGCTTTGCGGCGATCTGAGGCGCACCATGGCCAATAGACATCGGGGCGAGATCGAAGCCGAACTCGGCGGCCGTCGCCGGACACTGGTGCTGACGCTCGGCGCGCTCGCCGAGCTCGAGGCCGCGTTCGGCGCTGGTGATTTGGTGGCGCTCGCCGAACGCTTCGGCAGCGGGCGACTGTCGGCACACGATCTGATCCGTATCATCGGCGCCGGGCTGCGCGGGGCCGGCGAGACAATCAGCGACGACGAGGTCGCGGCGATGACGACCGAACGCGGCGTCGCCGGCTTCGCCAGCACAGCCGCCGCACTCCTTGCCGCCACCTTCGGCGAGGCGCAGGCATGACGCCGTTTCCCTGGGACGAGGCGATGCGGTTCGGCTTCGGCGTGTTGCGGCTGTCGCCGAGCGCGTTCTGGAGCCTGACGCCGCGCGAACTTAGCTGCGCCATCCAGGCGCTGCGCGGCAGCTCGGCGCCCCTCGACCGCGGCTCGTTCGATGAACTGATGCGGCGGTTTCCGGATCACTAGGAGCGCGCGATGACGAATAGTTGCGATCAATGCGACACCGGCTGTGTCGACGACACGTCGCAGAAGGTCGATCAGCTTACCACCAAGACGCAGGCGCTGAGCAGCGAAGCCAAGGGTTTCGCCCGCATCATGACGTCGGCATTCTCGCAATCGATCACCGGCGGCAAGCAGTTCGAGGACGTGCTGAAGTCGCTCGCCTTGAAGGTCTCGGATCTGGCGCTGAAGGCAGCGCTGAAGCCGTTGACCAACAGCCTTGCCGGCGGCTTCGACAACCTGTTCTCCGGCCTGTTCGGCGGCACCACGCAGAAGAACGCCGACGGCGCGATCAAGCCGTTCGCGGCCGGCGGTGTGATCGGCACGCCGACTTACTTCCCGATGCTCGGCGGCGGCGTCGGCCTCGCCGGTGAGGCGGGGCCCGAGGCGATCCTGCCATTGGCGCGCGGGCCGGATGGCCGGCTCGGCGTCGCGGGGGGAGGCGGTGGCAGCGTGGTCAACATTCAGATCGCCACCCCCGACGCCGACAGTTTCCGCCGCTCGGAGAGCTACGTCACCGGCCAGATCGCCCGCGCGGTGTCGCGCGGGCAACGGGGGCTGTGATTATTCATCTGACGAAGGATGCTCCGCGTCATTGCGAGCGAAGCGAAGCAATGCCGCTCCGTGCACTGAGCTGGATTGCTTCGTCGGCTTCGCCTCCTCGCAATGACGGCTGAGAGGGCAGCGACATGACCGCATTCCACGAGGTGTTGTTCCCGCTCGACGTCGCGCTGAAGAGCGCGGGCGGACCGGAGCGGCGGACGGAGATCGTCACGTTCGGCTCGGGCCGCGAGCAGCGCAACGCGCGCTGGGCGGATTCGCGCCGGCGCTACGACGCCGGCTACGGCGTCAAGACGCTGGAGGCGCTACAGGCGGTGGTGGCGTTCTTTGAAGAGCGCCGCGGCCAGCTCTACGGCTTTCGCTGGCGCGACCGGCTGGATTGCAGCTCCGCGGCACCGGGCGTCGCGATCTCGCCGCTCGATCAGGGGATCGGCACTGGCGACGGCTCGCGCACGAGCTATCAATTGACCAAAACCTATGGCGGCGGCTTCGCGCCGTATACGCGCACGATCAGCAAGCCGGTGGCGGGCTCAGTCCGTGTTGCGGTGGGCGGCGTCGAAGTCGCCGCTGGCGCCTTTGCCTGCAATCCGGCGACCGGATTGATCAGCTTCGCGAGCGGCCACGTCCCGCCCCACGGTGCCGCGGTGACGGCGGGTTTCCAGTTCGACGTCCCGGTTCGGTTCGATACGGATTACCTCGAGGTCGATTTGTCGGCGTTTGCAGCCGGCGCGATCCCGAAGATTCCGTTGGTGGAGATCAGGGTGTAGGTCACGTCTTCATCACCAGGGCGGACATGGTTCGTCCTCGCGATACCGAGCTTACGCCTGACCGCTTCGCTCGACTGAGAGCCCGAACACTGGCCGCAAGTACGTGCCGAGAATGCTGCCGGTGGAAGGCAGCGACAGCCACACCCAGCCGTGCGGGTTGCCGGAAGCGATGCAGCTGAAGTAAGCGCGATATTGCACCCCTAGCTAGCCGCACGCCGTAGTTGAATCGTCTCTTCGGCGGGAACTGTGTGAGGGATCAATGACCGTTACATCAGACGGGTTGCACCACGCAGAATTCGCGGTTGAAGTGGACCAGCGGCTTTTTGTCGGGCTGCAGCACCGCGTGCTTGACCTCGCAGAAGAACACGCAGTGCTGGCCGAGTTCGGTCTCGCTCATCACTTCGCAGTCGAGCACGGCGAGGGCGTCGGCGAGGGCAGGGACGCCGCTGGGCAGTTCGGTCCAGGCGCTGGCGTCGAAGCGGTCGGAGCCGCGCACGGCGGGCGAGCCGAACCGTTCGGCGAGGCCGGCGTGGTCGTCCGCCAGGATGTTGACGCTGACGCGCCGCGTCGCGCTGATGATGCCGCGGGTGCCGGCGCCGCGGTTGACGCAGGCGATCAGCGACGGCGGATCGATCGTCAGCGAACACACCGCGGTCATCGTCAGCCCGTGCCGCTCGCCGTTATGGCTGGTCGCCAGGATGCAGACGCCGCCGGCGAGCAGGCGCATGCTCTGCTTGAACTGGTCCGCCGAGATCGATGGTTCGGAGATCATGCCAGGTCCTCGCGATGGGTCGATCGACCGGTCGATGCGCGCCGCGCCGCCGGCTTCCGCTTGCGATCGAAAGCGGTGCGGCGCGGCTGCGCGTCGTTCAGCTGCCCGCGTCAGGCGAACGGAGCGGCGCGCGGATTTTCGCCGAGATCGCCGGTCAGCTTGAACTGGCCCATCATGCCGGACACGGTGTCGAAATCGATCACGGCGTGGTGGCACGCGGTGCTGATATCACGGAAGGCGCGATACACCGGGCTGCCTTCGTAGATGCCGGCGGCGCCGGACGCGGCGTAGATCCGGTCGATCGCGCGGCGGCACAGCTCGACCACATAGGCCGCATCCCAGCGCATCTGGATGCGATCCTCCGTCGACATCGGCGCTTGGTCGATCGCCATCAATTTGTCGAAGCGCTCGCACATGTCGGTGAGCAGACGCCGCGCTGCCGCGATCTCAGCGCTCGACTCGGCGACGCGCTTCTGCATCGAGGCATTGACGGCTTTGACCACGCCGGTCGGCGTCACGCGCTTGGCGGTAGCATCGATGAAAGCCTGCAGGCCCCCTTCGGCCATACCGAGCACCGAGCCGGACAGCATCGCGGGCAGGCCGGAATACACCGATAGCCGATAGGTCGGCGCCTTGGCGTGCGGGCTGAGGCCGAGGAAGGTCGGCTGGGTCGGCACGGCGCGATGCGCCGGGATGAACGCGTCGGTGACGACGAGATCCTTGGAGCCGGTGCCGCGCATGCCCAGCGTGTGCCAGGTATCGATGATCTCGACATCGGCGAGTGGGACCATGACGTGATGGATCAGGTAATCGTCTGGGCCGGGATTGGCGCGGCGGGAGCCAAGGATGAACCAAGGAGAGTGATCGGATCCGCTGCCGAACTGCCAGCGCCCGGTCAGGCGCCATCCGCCCTCGACGGGAGTGAGCACGCCGGCCGGAGCCAGCGAGCCCGCCACGAGATTGTCGGCGTCCCCTTCGTAGACTTCGCGCTG
>NZ_BADD01000306.1 GCF_000333455.1 Rhodopseudomonas sp. B29 | reverse complement strand
TGATGCCGGTCGAGTTCGACTGCAACGCGCTGCTGGGTTCGATGCAGAAGCTGCTACGCCGAGCCCTGCGCGAGGACATTCTGATCGACGCGGAACTGGATCCCGGCCTGCAAGCCGCCTATGCGGATCGCTCTCAGCTCGAATCCGCCATCCTCAATCTGGCGCTGAATGCTCAGGACGCGATGCCGGGCGGCGGCCGACTCAGCATCACCACCGCCAATGTGAAGCTCGATCAATCCTATCAGATGATCAATCAGGATGTCCGCCCCGGCGCTTACGTCATGCTGGCGCTGACCGACAACGGCAGTGGCATGACAGCCGAAGTGCTCGAACACGCCTTCGAGCCGTTCTACACGACAAAGGACGCCGGCAAGGGCTCGGGGCTCGGCCTCAGCATGGTATATGGCTTCGCCAAGCAATCGAACGGCCATGTCTCGATCTATAGCGAGCCGGAGCTCGGCACCACGGTTCGGCTTTATCTGCCGGCCGCCGAGAGCTACGCGGCGTTACCCCCGTCCGAAGGCTGCGACCGACGCATCTCCAACGCCGACGTGTCGAAAGGCGAAGCGGTGCTGATCGTCGAGGACGATGACGACGTGCGCTCCTATGCGGTCCGCTGTCTGAGCAGCCTCGGCTACACGGTGGTCGCCGCGATGGACGGCGAAGACGCGTGGCAGAAACTCACTGGACCGACCGCGTTCGACGTGCTCTTCACCGATGTCGTGATGCCGGGCGGGCTGAGCGGTTGGGCGCTGGCCGAAGCCGCGCTGGCGCGGCGACCGGAGCTGCGCGTGCTGCTGACCTCGGGCTACGCGCTCGACAGCATCGCGGGACGAAGCCGTGGCCTCAACGCGTTCCCGATCCTCACCAAGCCCTACCACAAATCCGAACTCGGACGCCGACTGCGCGAGGTGATCGAAGGTCCACCACCCGCTGTCCGCGATGACGACTGTAAAGACCCGTCATCCGCGAGTCAGGCGACAACTCGCGACCGATTTGTAACGAGCCATTAACTTTGCGCGCCGTAGGTTCGGACGAGACGCTGTCCGGCCGAGCCGCGGAACCAAGCCTTGCTGCCACAACCATCGATCCAGCCGGTGCGCGAGGAGCGACGCCGCTATCAGCGGGTGAAGGTTCACCTGCTCGGCCGCTACATGCTTCCCGACCGGCGCGAATATCCCTGCCAGGTGATCAACATGTCGCCGGGCGGCGTCGCGATGCTGGCCCCGGGGATCGGCAATGTCGGCGATCGCGTGGTCGCTTATCTCGACCATATCGGCCGGGTCGAAGGCAAAATTACGCGGATGATCGACAACGGTTTCGCGATGACCGTGGGCGCCACGCCGCGTAAACGCGACAAACTGGCCGCGCAGCTCACCTGGCTGGCCAACCGCGACATCCTGAATCTGCCGGAAGATCGCCGCCACGACCGTATCGTGCCGCGAAACCCGATCGCCATCCTGACGCTCGAAGACGGCTCGCGGATGAGCTGCCGCATCATCGACATGTCGCGCTCGGGCGCCGCCATCGCGGCTGAGCAGAAGCCGCCGATGAACAGCCAGGTGCTGCTCGGACGGGTCCAGGCGCGTGTGGTGCGTCACCTCGAAGAGGGCTTCGCGCTGGAGTTCATCCACGAGCAGCTCGAAGAAACGCTCGAAGACAGCGTTACCGCGCGGTGAACGAACCGCGGGGGCGAACTCGCCCCTGAACGAGCCTTTTCCTCCTCCCATCCGACTATCGGCGACGGCGCGACCGATTTTCGATCGCGCTGTGGACGGTTAACGCGTCCGTCTACGACATCGGAAAATGCAGTGCCGCCAAGGTGAAGCGGCTTAATCGATCGCATTTTAATCAATCGCCGAAAGCTAAAATTTGAATCGTATTCGCCTCAAGTAATCGTCGAAACTGCGCAGCGTTTTACGATCAGTCGACTTGAATTGACTTAGTCGACTTAGCGGCCCTGCAAATCGTTTGTGCGAATGATGGTCCCAACAAGAAAACGGGGGCCACAATGATGGACGGCAGGGGATTACTAACGGGATTGGCCATCGCGGCGATGTTCGGCATCACTGCAGCGGCCCAGGCAGCAGAGCCGGCGCGCTACGCCAGCGTCGGCGATACTACACGAGCTCCGATCGGCTGGATCGAATTCTGCGCTGATAGTCCGGTCGAATGCAAGGGCGGCCGCAGCCAGCCGCGCGACATCGTGCTGAGCCAGACCGCCTGGCAGGATTTGGTGAAAGTCAATCGTTGGGTCAACGACAACGTCAAGCCGCTGACCGACATGGAGCACTGGGGGGTCATCGAGAAGTGGTCGCTGCCGACCGACGGCTATGGTGATTGCGAAGACTACGTGCTGGAGAAGCGCAAGATGCTGATCGACGCCGGCTGGCCGCGCGAAGCGCTGCTGATCACCGTGGTCCGCGACAAGAAGAACGAAGGTCACGCCGTGCTGACGGTGAAGACCGACAAGGGCGAATACATCCTCGACAATCAGAACGAGGACGTCGTCGCCTGGACCGAGACCGGCTACCGCTTCGTCAAGCGGCAGTCGCAGGAAGACCCCAATACGTGGGTCGCGCTCGGCGACGGCCGTCCGGCAATGGCGACTGCCAGCGCCAGGTCACGCTAGCCGGACCACGGAGCCACAGGACACAAGAGAATCGCGATTCGGTCGAATCCCCACCCCTCCCCGTCCCAGACCGGATCGTGCGCGCCCAGCCTCCCCCAAGGCTGGGCGCAACTTTTTTGAAGGGCCGATAATCGAGGCCCTCGCGAAATCCGACGATCGACGGTCGCACGACTTCCCGCCGAGCCACAACAGCTACCCGACCACCGAGGATAGGCTGTTAGTAAGCGACGCCGATTTGAGCGCGATGCCGGGTCTGAGATTCGATTTCGTCCAGCCCCCGCGCGCGCAGTCCATGCACCCGGTCACTGTCGGGCCCTGTCCAGACCGGCACCAGATAGCCCTCCAGTGCAAACACTTTCGGCGGGATAGCCTTGTGGTGCAGGTCAGGTTGACGAAGAATTGCAGCCCGTGCAGTTCCTCCCCAGGGTCGGCGAGCATCTCTTCGTGCATCACGCCGTGCTCCGCCTGAGTCCAGACGATGCCGCCTCGCCCGACGACGTGATCATTGCCAAGTGAGTCCCGGCTGCGGAGCCGGCCCGGCGAGTCGTCGAACACGTAAATCACGGCGGAAAACACCGCATGCGGATGCGGTGCAGACGGATGACCACGCACCCGGAAGTCATCGAACATCACGATCGGCGAGTGATCGAGTCCGAGGGGCAGAGATCGAGGCTTTGCACCGACAAAGCGCGACCGTCGCCGCGGTTCTGCGGCCAGATCGGATCGGAGAAATTCAGGGTCATGACATCGTCCCGGGGATGATGAGAGGCGCGGAGGCCCTGAGGCCGCCGCGCCGGATTCAGGCCGCCAGCGAGTTCGTCGCCGCCAGGGCACTGTTCACCGCGCGGTCGCGCTGCTCCGGGCCCATGCCAAGTCCCTCGGCGTGGATGAAGGTGATATCGCTGATGCCGAGAAAACCGAAGAAGGTCTGCAGATAACGGTCCTGCAGTTCGTAGCCCGAGATCGGCGAGTCCGGACCGTAGAAGCCGCCACGCGTGGAAGCGACGATCACCTTGCGTCCGCCCGCCAGCCCCGCGGGACCGTTGCCGCCGTATTGGAACGTCTTGCCTGCGATCGCGATGCGGTCGAGCCAGGCCTTCAGGTTGGTCGGCACGGTGAAGTTGTACATCGGTGCCCCCACCACGACGACGTCGGCGGAGAGAAATTCGTCGACCACGGTGTGATCGGCGAGATCGGCCAGCGTCAGATGTGGCAGCGGATCGGCGCCGAGGTCGCGATACACGACTTCCGCGCCGGGGCGATCGGCGGTCAGCTTAGCAACGACCGCAGCCGATATCTTCTTGCTGACGCTGTTGTCGCCGGCGACGCTGCTGTCGATGTGGAGGATCTTCATGGTGGCCTCAAGGTTTAAAAAAGTTACCGAGGCACTCTAGATAACCGAGCCAGAATCCGTCACAAGAAGGCACATTCGTGATCCTCACACACACGGAAGTAACCCGGTATGGTCGGTGTGCCTGAGATTGGACTGGAGCGCTTCGATCCCGAAAGCGCGCGTTGCCAAGGTGTCAGCAGGGTTCTGCAGCGGGTCGGCGACAAATGGAGCTTGCTGGTGGTGGCGATCCTGGCCGATGGC
>NZ_BADD01000307.1 GCF_000333455.1 Rhodopseudomonas sp. B29 | reverse complement strand
GCATCGACCAGGCGCGATCCGTAGCTTGCTCGGGGACATTTTCGTCATCGCCTGCGACGCGCGCAGTGGCTATCCGTTCAGGGTCGCCGGCACCCGGATCGGCGCCCTGCTCGGCCGCGACCTGAAAGGTGAGAGCCTGCTCGCCCAATTCGCCGCCGACAGCCGGCACGACGGCGAGGCCCTGCTCGACATCGCGGCTTCTGAGTTGCGCCCGATTACAGCCGGCCTCACAGCCGTTTCGGAGACGGGCGACAAGGTGCCTCTTGAATTGCTGGTGCTGCCGTTTGCGCCGCGGCCCTATACGCCCGCCACCATGACCGGGTTGCTGGCGCCTCTCAAACCGATGGTGCGTGGGCCGATGTCGGACCTGCGGCCCCTGTCGTGGCGGATCGTCGGACGCGAGCAGCGCCGGTTCGGCCCTCGCGTGATCCGCAAATGGGAGGCCGCACGCGGCCTCACGGTCTACGACGGAATGCGCTGAAACTGCTCGCGGGGCAGCGGAGGACGTGGCGGCGGCATGTCGCGCAGTTCGGACGACGTGCTGCCCAACCGATCGGACACGTGGCATTCGCAGGCGCGCCGGGCTAGTTCGTCGACGTTGACGATCAGCATCCGTCCTCGACTATAGCGGATCACGCCCTGCTGCTGGAGCGCGTGCGCGATCAGCGATATTGTGTTGCGCTTGACGCCGAGCATCTGCGCCATCATGTCCTGGCTGAGCAGCATGGCGTCGCTGCCCGACAATTCACGTGACTGATAAAGCCGCCGACACAGCCGCTCCTCGGCGCTGTGCGCCGCATTGCAGGCGACGGTCTGCTCGGCTTTCAGCGTGCGAACCCATTGATGGCGCATCAGCGCTTCTCGTAGGCTCGGGCTTTGATCGACAGCGGCGCGGAAGTACGTGGCGTCGATGGCCGAGGCCACACCTGGAAAACGTACGATCGCGGCCCCCGGCGAAGGCACTTCATGCAGCGCCGCGCCGTCGCCGATCACGCCGTCGCGTCCGATCGCTGCGACCTCGATCGTCTCGCCACGTCGCAGGCGCGCCATGATGGAAACGATGCCAGAATGCGGAAAGTAGACGCGATGCACCGTCTCTCCGGCCTCGATAAGGATCTGACCGAAGGACAATTCGACGTTGCGCAGATGAGGGCGCAACAGGTCGAAATCCTCGCTCGGTAGATTGCCGAGTATCAAGTTCGCTGAAGGCCGCGCCGTCGCCATGGATCCTATCCGCATTTGCCGATTCCCGCGACCGGGCGGCTCGGCAGTTCCGCCACAGGTGAGCCGCCTCACCCCTGACGGGAACTTTCATGCGGTTTCGCGGCCGTGTCCACCTCGTACGACTACTCGCGAATTGCGCGAGCGTCTGCGCTATGTCGCGCAGTCCCTTCACTCTCGTGCTGATCCGGCCGTCGCGGCGGCGGGAAAGCACCCTCGGCAACCACCATACAGCCTATCAACGCAGTCAGTACCATCACGGCCTCGGGGCTTGGCTGGTGCGGCAAGGTGTCTACTTCCCGTTCGCTGACGAGTAGCTGTTCGGCAGGTCGAGCCATCGTCGATCCTCTGGCGGTGGTCCCCGTTCTGTAGCCGAGCCCCACAACGCTAGATTGATCTCGCGCAAGTTCCGCACGGGAACATGCGTATGGCCAGCGGGTGAGCGCCCTCCACAAGGGGGGCCTGCCTCAAACGTCGGCGACTCGGAAAGTTGCCCACAGAACGCGCGGGCCGACGAAGTACTAATCAGTAATTGAGGGAGACAGACGCGGCGAGCCGCCACAAGATTTGCTTAATATCGGCGAGTCGCTGACCATCAGCAGCGCACAAATGCCGGCTTTCGGGAGAAACCAGCGCGAGGCGACATGTCGAGACTGCTGCTCGTGGACGATGATCATCTGTTACGATCGGCGATACGCGCCTGGCTCGAGGCGGACGGCCACGAAGTGATCACCGCTGATTGCGGCGCCAGCGGAATGACCGCGCTGCGGCAGGACGCAATCGATCTGGTCATCGTCGACATCTTCATGCCGCATATGCAAGGCTTCGATTCGGTCCGGACATTCCATCAGTGCGCACCGACGACGCCGCTGATCGCCATCTCCGGCTACGTGTTCGCCGAAAATCGAATCCCCGCCCCGGATTTTCTCCGGATGGCGCTCGAACTCGGTGCGACGCGCTGCCTGCGCAAACCCTTCACCTCGGAAGCTCTCCTCGGCGTCGTCAGCGCAGTGCTCGCCGAACGCGATGCAAAGGCCGCAACTCTGACAACCGCCGAGGCGAAGCGGGCGGATATCCACGGCGGGTCGTCCTGATGAGCTTGCCATCCAACACCGATCGACACTTCCGCCTTCTTGTCGAGGGCGTCAGCAACTACGCGATCTACATGCTCGATCCCGAGGGCCGGGTTACGAGCTGGAACCGCGGGGCCGAGCAGATCAAACAGTACACCGCGGAGGAAATTCTCGGCCGGCACTATAGGGAGTTCTATCCGCAGGAAGCGCGCGCGCGCGGCGAGCCGGAGCACAATCTGCAGATCGCCCGCGAGCGCGGCCGTTTCGAGGAGACGGCCTGGCGGCTGCGCAAGGACGGCAGCCGGTTTTGGGCCCACGTCCTGATCGATCCGCTGCGTGACGAGAACGGTTCGCTGATCGGCTTCGCCAAGGTCACCAGCGACATGACCGAACGCAAGCGCACCGAGGAGGCGCTGGTCCATGCCCAGAAGATGGAGTCGATCGGGCAGTTGTCCGCCGGCATCGC
>NZ_BADD01000308.1 GCF_000333455.1 Rhodopseudomonas sp. B29 | reverse complement strand
TTGATCGGCGACGCGCAGAAGCCGACGCCCTTGCCCGGGGCGACGCGCGCTTTCTAGCAGCGCAGCTCATCAATTGCATCGCGGTCGGGCCAATGCTCGACGCGATGCTCGGCGGCACGACCTATGCGTCCTCCCGCGCCCAGAATGCTTATTTCGACAAAGCCTGGACGCTGTTTCTCGACGGCGCGCGCCGCTGAGCGGCTACGCCACTACGGTCCGCACGGACGCACCGCCGGCGAAGAACTACGTCAGGCCGACTTGATATACTCGTGCAGCGCCTGTTGTTCGCTTTCGTACTCGGTCAGGCGCGACTTGACGACGTCGCCGATCGAGATCAAGCCGACCAGGCGGTCGTTCTCCATCACCGGGAGATGACGGAATTTGCCGCGCGTCATCGCCTCCATGAGAACGGCGACGGTGTCGCTCGGCTGGCAGCTGACGACCTCACGGGTCATGATCGCCGACACCGGCAGATCGAGCGCTGCGGCGCCACGTTCGCTGAGAGCGCGAACGACGTCGCGCTCCGATAGGATGCCTTCGATCCGCGTGCTGCTCATCACCAGCACCGCGCCGATGCGTCGCTGGGACAAAGTCGCTACGGCGTAGGAGAGCTTGGCATCCGGCTCGATGCTGTGAACGTGTCGGCCTTTGGATTCGAGGATCGCGCGCACTGTCATGGGTCGCCTCCCGATGCCGCCGCCTGTTGGCGTGCGGTGCTGAGTGAATGCCTGCAGCAACTGATCGGCTGGACCGCCAACGCGATGGCCGATCACACAATAAGATAGTACCGGGAATTGCGGCGATTCAACGCCGGGTGCAATTTAGTCGCAGCTACACGCGCTGCACTGCGCCATGAACTCAGGCGGCTTTCGCCGGCGGTGTGCGGCGGGGCACCGGGTCGAACAGGGAAAAGAGAAACAGGCCGGCGAAGAAGCCGCCGATATGTGCCTGCCAGGCGACGCTGGCGCCTTCGCTGCCGATCGCGATCGAGCCGATGCCGAATACGATATTGATTCCGAACCAGATCGCCAGGAAGCCGAGCACCCGTGCGTCGCGCAGCGAGCGGCTGAGCGGCAGCGCGGGAACACGCGATGCCGCATCGGCGTCGCCGGAGCGCAGCGACAGGAAGCTGCCGCGCACGAATGCGAAGCGGATCGCGGCCGCCATCGCGCCCGACACCGAAGCGGAGGCGCCGATCATCGGCGCCATTGCGTGCTCGTGGGTAACCAGATGCGCCAACGCGCCGGCGACCGCCGTCACCGCCATGAAGGCGAAGAAACGCAACGCCCCGAATCGCCGCGCCACCGCGCTGCCAAAAGGCAGCAGCCACAGCACGTTGAAGATGATGTGGCTGAGATTGGCGTGAAGCAGCGAATAGCTGACGAAGCTCCAGATCTTGGCGCCAGCGCCGCCGGGCAGTTGGGCTGCCAGCGGCGTCGCATCGTAGCGCAGCGGGATGAAGCCGAACGCCTCGATCACCCAGTCGTCGAGGTCGGGCGGCAGCAGAACATGCAGATGCAGGACGGCCAGCAGAGCGATATAGGCGGTGATCGGGCCCGGCAGCGTCAGAACCGGTTCGCGCGGCGGCGGCTCGGACGGCGGCGGCTCGGGCGATGGCTGCGGCGGGACTTCCAACGTGACGGACCTGTGCGGACACGCCCGTCTTGGGCGATCCGCTCCCTTAGAGCATTTTCATCAAAAGTGGAAACCCGGTCCGGCTATCCCCGAAGTGCCGCCCCGCCGCTGCACATCGACGACCTCCCGCCAACGAAAAAAGGGAGGGCGTCTGAGAAACACCCTCCCTGTGGTCCGTGCCGGCCCGATCTGCCTTATCGGCAACCGCCGATGCTGCGTCATCCGGTCTGTTTATCAGCGACCCTGCCCCTCGCGCGCGAAGCTGGAGAACCATCGCCGCGGTGGAAACACCGCCACCCTAGCGCCGTTCTGCGGCATTTGAAGCTCATCGTTAATTTAACGTTAACGCTACAAAACCGGGGACTTCCTGTGGGCCGCCGGCAATCGGCATGGACGCTGCAACACGCCTCGGACACAAACGCACGCGGGTCTTCGCAGACTCCAAACGGGACACATCTGT
>NZ_BADD01000309.1 GCF_000333455.1 Rhodopseudomonas sp. B29 | reverse complement strand
TTTCGCTCGACCATCTTGATCTGGTCGTCGCCGGCGACGCGGGCGAATTCGTCGGGATCGAACTTGCCGTCGCGAGTGCGGCAGCCGAAATAGCCCGAGCCGATCTCCCAGATCAGGTCGCCGCCGTTCTCGCGATGATACGGGCTGACGCCGCCTTCGCCGGTGTCGTGGGCGAACTGGCCCTTTTTGGCGCCGGCATTGAGGGCACGGATCGCGTTCGGGCTGAGCGCGCCGAAGCTCATCGCCGAGATATTGAACACCGAGGCCGAATACGGCTTCGCGCACTCCGGCCCGCCGATCTGGATGCGGAACGCCTCGTCGGCGTGCGGCCGCGGCGCCACCGAATGATTCAGCCATTCGTAGCCGTCGGCGTAGACGTCTTCCTGAGTCCCGAACGGCCGCTTGTCGAGCACCATCTTGGCGCGCTGATACACCAGCGCGCGGGTATCGCGGCTGAACGGCTTGCCGTCCTTCTCGCTCTCGAAGAAATACTGCCGCATCTCCGGACGGATTTCCTCGAGCAGAAACCGTAAGTGCGCCGAGATCGGATAGTTGCGCAGCACCGCATGGTTCTTCTGCACCAGATCCCAGATACCCAGCAGCGTCAGCGCGCTCGGCAATTCCCACTGCTCGGTTGAGCGAAACACCCTATATGAATCTTGCACTGCAAAAGTTGTTCCAGCTCAAAGCAGCAACTTCGTGCGACGAGAACGAGGAACCCGCATGACAATTTCGTACTCCGCCGACAACGATGCTTCAGGTGTGCTGGGCCGCTTGGCCGCATTGTTGCCTGAACGGTTTCGCTCGGGCGGAGCGGTGGTGCCGGTGGTGCGGCTGTCGGGCACGATCGGCGCGGTGACGCCGCTGCGGCCGGGCCTGACGCTGGCGGGCGTCGCCAAGCTGCTCGACCGGGCGTTTGCGACCAAGGGTGCCAAGGCGGTGGCGCTGGCGATCAACTCGCCCGGCGGCTCGCCGGTGCAGTCGCGGCTGATCTATCTGCGCATCCGGGCGCTGGCGGCCGAGAAGAAGCTGCCGGTCTATGCCTTCGTCGAGGACGTCGCGGCGTCTGGCGGCTACATGATCGCCTGTGCGGCCGACGAGATCTATTGCGACCCGTCGTCGATCGTCGGCTCGATCGGCGTGGTCGGCGGCACGTTTGGGTTTACCGAGCTGATCAAGAAGATCGGCGTCGAGCGCCGGCTTTACACCGCCGGCGAGCACAAGGCGCAGCTCGATCCGTTCCTGCCCGAGGACCCAGAGGACGTCGCACGCATCAAGGCGCTGCAGCGGGAGATCCACGCGCTGTTCATCTCGCTGGTCAAGGACAGCCGCGGCACAAAGCTGAAGGGCGAGGAGAGCAAGCTGTTCAGCGGCGAATATTGGGCCGGCGCGACCTCGGTGGCGCTCGGTCTGTCGGATGCGATCGGCGACCTCCGATCGGTGTTGCGCGCTAAATTCGGCGACAAGGTCCGCACTCCGGTGATCGCGCCGCCGTCCGGCCTGCTGGCGAACTTCCGCAAATCCGCCGGCGGCGCGGCTGCGCTGGGAGACATGGCGGGACTGCCCGAGGCACTGATTTCGGCGCTGGAGGAGCGCGCGATCTGGTCGAAATACGGCTTTTAGAAGGGCGCGGCCGCGCCATCCCGCCAGCGTGAATTGCCGGTGAGCGGCACTTAGGCGAATATACGAGGGGCTGACCGATTCTGATGAGGTTCGACCTATGCCGCCGCTGCTCGTCTTCGCCGGAGCGCTTGCCGGAATCGCCATGGTTCGCTGGGCTTTCCGCACCGCCGGCCGGATCAATCAGGAACTCGACGACGCCCGGGCGCGGATGTTCGCCGAGCCGGTGCCGATCGAGATTCCGACGTTGCGCCAGGATCCGGTGACCGGCGCCTACCGTCCGAACTGATCTAGCGGATATTGCGCAGGTCGCCGCCGAGCAGCGGCGCCACCGCGAGCACTATCATCATCGCGCTGACCATCTGAAATGCCGTCATGTGCCCCTCCATCCCTGCGGCGCGTCTTCGCGCAGTCGCGAGGCGATGGTGAACGGTCAATTCCTAACGAATTTAAACTTTTACCGAATGGCTTGATTCGCCGGTTACCGATTTCTTAACGGGCCGGCCGCGCCTTGATTTGGCGTCCCCCCGCCGATACGGTCCGCCGCTCTTTCCATCCCCCTCTTTGCGCCGAAGCCGATCATGGACCCGATTCCTCCGCACATGCGCCCGGAACGCTCGTTCCAGGGCCTGATCCTGACGCTGCAGCGGTTCTGGGCCGACTACGGCTGCGTGATCCTGCAGCCCTACGACATGGAAGTCGGCGCCGGCACCTTCCATCCGGCCACCACGCTGCGGGCGCTCGGCCCGAGGCGCTGGAATGCCGCTTACGTGCAGCCGTCGCGCCGGCCCAAGGACGGCCGCTACGGCGAGAACCCCAACCGGCTGCAGCACTACTACCAGTTCCAGGTGATCCTGAAGCCGTCGCCGCCGGACATCCAGGACCTCTATTTGAAGTCACTGAAGGCGATCGGCGTCGACGCCGCGCTGCACGACATCCGCTTCGTCGAGGACGACTGGGAGAGCCCGACGCTGGGCGCCTGGGGCCTCGGCTGGGAGTGCTGGTGCGACGGCATGGAAGTCAGCCAGTTCACCTACTTCCAGCAGGTCGCCGGCGTCGAATGCGCGCCGGTGGCGGGCGAGCTGACTTACGGCCTCGAGCGGCTGGCGATGTACGTCCAGGGCATCGACCGCGTCTACGACCTCAACTTCAACGGCCGCGACGGCGTCGATAAAGTCACCTACGGCGACGTCTTCCTGCAGGCCGAGAAGGAATACTCGAAGCACAATTTCGAGGTCGCCGACACCGACATGCTGGTCGAGCAGTTCAAGATGGCCGAAGCCGCCTGCAAGAAATATCTCGACGCCGGCTGGGTGATGTCTGCCGATGGCGCCAAACGCGAAGCCCACGCCATGGCGCTCCCCGCCTACGACCAGTGCATCAAAGCCAGCCACGTCTTCAATTTGCTCGACGCGCGCGGAGTCATTTCCGTGACGGAGCGCCAAAGCTACATCCTGCGCGTCCGCGAACTGGCGAAGGCCTGTGGCGAGGCGTGGGTGCATACGGAAGCGGGAAGGGCGGAGTAATAGGAAGCGCCTCTGCTCCCCTCCCCCTTGCGGGGAGGGGTCGGGGGTGGGGGTCCACGGATGCTGAGTTCAACGTTTGGATCGCCAGCGATGACCACAGATCGCCAGCGTCACTTCGCGCACACGATGCGCCGGAATCCGACCGATGCCGAGCGCGTGCTGTGGCAGCGCTTGCGGCACGACGTCGTGCTGGCAAACTCACACTTCCGCCGGCAAGCATCGATCGGCCCGTACATCGTCGACTTCGCCAGCCGCGGCGCCAGGCTGGTAATCGAACTCGATGGCGGTCAGCACGATGAGCAGCGCGACGCGGATGCGGCGCGCACCCGTCAGATCGAAGCGCTCGGCTATCGCGTGCTTCGCTTCTGGAACAACGATGTGCTCGGCAATCTCGAAGGTGTGCTCACCGAGATTCAGTCCGCGTTGCCCCCCACCCCCGACCCCTCCCCGCAAGGGGGAGGGGAGCCACAACAGCGCGCTCCCCGCAAGCCGCGTAGTCCGCGTAGTCGCGGTCGGGAGGCGAACTGATGAAATCTCATTGCAGGCTTCGCGACGGTGAAGTCAGTCTTTTTCCTAGGCACTGCGCCTTCTCCCCTCCCCCTTGCGGGGAGGGGTCGGGGGTG
>NZ_BADD01000310.1 GCF_000333455.1 Rhodopseudomonas sp. B29 | reverse complement strand
CGACGAGCGGCTGATCGAAGCCGCGCGGTTGACCGGCGCCGACGTGCCGGTCTGCCTGCCGTCGACCGCCTGCGTGATGACAGGCGTCGGCGAGAACCTGACGCCGCTGGCGCTGCCGCGACTGCCGGCGGTGCTGGTCAATCCGCGGGTGCCGGTCGCCACCAAGGACGTCTTCGCCGCCCTGGGCCTGCGCGCCGGCCAGCTCACCGTCGGTCCGGCCGACGTGCTGAGCGCACCGGTCTGGCCGGGCGTCGGCGCGACACCAGATGATTGGGTGAAGGCGCTTGCGGCGGGCCGCAACGATCTCGAACCGCCGGCCCTGAAGGTCGAGCCGATCGTAGGTGACGTGCTCGCCGCGCTCCGCGCCGCTGCGGGTGTGAAGCTGGCCCGGATGTCGGGTTCGGGGGCGACGTGCTTCGCGCTGTTCGGTAGTGATGAAGATGCGAAGGCCGCCGCGAGCGCTATCAGCGCAGCACACCCCGGCTGGTGGGTGCATGCGGGCAGCTTGAGCTAACTACTTGCCACGTCATTCCGAGGCGCGCCGTCAGGCGCGAACCCGGAATTTCGCGTGTAGCCTATCAGTTCGTCATTCCGGGATGCGCTGCGTAGCAGCGCAGGCCCGGAATCCATAACCCCTATGGTTGCGTTGAGGCACCGCATTGCAAACGCTGTCCCTCAATGACTGAAACCTGTGGCTATGGATTCCGGGTTCACGCTTCGCGCGCCCCGGAATGACAAAAGAGAGGTGTGAGCCGGCCGCTCAGTGCGATCGCGCCAGACAGAACGCCACCACCTGCTCGAGCGCGCTCTTCATCGGCGAGGGGGCGAACAAAGCGAGGGCGTCGACCGCCATGGCGCCGTAGTGGTGGGCGCGCTGGATGGTGTCTTCCAAAGCGCGGTGCTTGGACATCAGGGCGATGGCCTGATCGAGGTCGGCGTCGGTGATGTCGCCCTTTTCCAGCGCCCGCACCCAGAACGCGCGTTCGGCGTCGTTGCCGCGGCGGAACGCCAGCACCACCGGCAGAGTAATCTTGCCCTCGCGGAAATCGTCGCCGACGTTCTTGCCGAGCTTGGCGGCCTTGCCGCCGTAATCGAGCACGTCGTCGATGAGCTGGAAGGCGATGCCGATGTTCATGCCGAACGAGCGGCAGGCCGACTGCTCGGCCTTCGGCCGGTTGGCGATCGCCGGGCCGACTTCGCAGGCGGCGGCGAACAGCTCGGCGGTCTTGCCGCGAATGACGTTCAGATACTCGTCTTCGGTCGTCGCGGTGTTCTTGGCGGCGGCGAGCTGAGCGACTTCGCCTTCGGCAATCGTCGCCGACGCGGCCGACAGAATATCCAGCGCGCGCAAGCTTCCGACTTCGACCATCATGCGGAAGGCCTGGCCGAGCAGGAAGTCGCCGACCAGCACGCTGGCCTCGTTGCCCCACAGCATCCGCGCCGACTTCTTGCCACGGCGCATCTCGCTTTCGTCGACGACGTCGTCGTGCAGCAGCGTCGCGGTGTGCATGAATTCGACCGCGGCGGCGAGCTTGATGTGTCCGTCGCCGGTGTAATTGGTGAGGTTGGCCATCGCCAAAGTCAGCATCGGCCGCAGCCGCTTGCCGCCCGACGAGATCAGGTGATTGGCGACCTCGGGGATCATCGTGACGTCCGAGCCGGTGCGCGACAGAATGACCGCGTTGACCCGATCCATGTCGGTGGTGACAAGCTCGACAAGCTGGTCGATGGAGGGCGTCTGCGGCCCTTCGAACGGTACGATGACGGCCACGCCGGCTCTCCACTTCCGCAGGGCCTGATGCGATCCGATGTCGCGCGGGCCGTGCTTCGATTGCGCGAGGCGAATGTTCGCCGGGCAGATTGCCCTCAGCGGACCTCGCACCCGCACTATATCACGGGGACGATCCGGCAACGAGGCATGCTATAGACGGCCTGGACCGGTCGCGCGGGTGTCTTAAAGCATCGGTCACGGGAGGCGCAAGGTTGCGGGAACTGGTGCGAACCAACGACGCGGTACTGCTGTCGGCGATCGGGGCGCTGCTCGACGGCGCTGCCATCGAATATCTGGTCATGGACCAGAACATGAGCATCCTCGAAGGCTCGCTGGGCGTGATCCCGCGCCGTGTTCTGGTGCACGAGGACGATCTGCGGTGTGCGCGGCAAGTGCTGACAGATGCCGGTTTGGCGCATGAATTACGCGCCGATGGCTGACGTCGCGGCCCCGCGCACGGACGATGTCTCCGAAGACGGCTTCCTCGGCGGCAAGCTGCTTCTGCGTCAGCTTCGCTCCGGACATCGCGCCGGGCACGACGCGATCCTGCTGGCGGCTTCGACCAAAGTTCAATCTGGTAATCGTGTCGTCGAGTTCGGCAGCGGCGTCGGGGCGGCGGGCCTTGCGCTGGCGCGACGGGTGCAGCCGCTCGATCTGGTGCTGGTCGAGATCGATCCGCAACTCGCGGCGCTGGCGCGGAGCAATGCGGAAGCCAACGGACTTTCCGCGCAGGTTCTGCTGCTCGATGTTTGTGGCGGGTCTGACAGTTTCGTCGCAGCCGGATTGCCGCCCGATAGCGTCGATGCGGTGCTGATGAATCCGCCGTTCAACCATCCGGGCCGGCATCGCGCCTCGCCCGATCCCAAGCGCAGCATAGCCCATGTGGCCGAAGCCTCGACCTTGGAGGTTTGGCTGCATGCCGCTCGCCGCGTGCTGAAATCAGGCGGCATACTGACGCTGATCTGGCGGGCCGATGGATTGGCCGAGGTGCTGGCCGCACTCGGCCGCGGCTTCGGCAGCGTCGCGGTTCAGCCGGTCCATGGCAGCGCCGGCGGGCCGGCGATCCGTGTGCTGGTGCGGGCGGTCAAGGGCGGGCGGGCGCCGCTGGCGATCTGGCCCGGGCTCGAGCTCAACACGGCTTCGCAAACGCAGAGCGAGTTCGTTCAAGCCGTGCTGGCCGGAGCCGACGTGCTGCCGCTTGCGAAGTAAGTCGAAGCCGATCCAGCCGAGAATAATTTGCCGGCCGGGCAACAAATGCTGAGTTGGGTCAGCTGCTCAGGACGGCAGTGCCGGATCGCGCCGCGTCGACGGAAAAGGCATGCGGACCGCAATCAGAATGGCCGCTATCAGGAGTAACAGCAGGCAAATTTTCATCGGCAATTCCCACTGCTCGGTTGAGCGAAACACCCTATATGAATCTTGCACTGCAAAAGTTGTTCCAGCTCAAAGCAGCAACTTCGTGCGACGAGAACGAGGAACCCGCATGACAATTTCGTACTCCGCCGACAACGATGCTTCAGGTGTGCTGGGCCGCTGGCCCCATTGTTGCCTG
>NZ_BADD01000311.1 GCF_000333455.1 Rhodopseudomonas sp. B29 | reverse complement strand
GGCGCGGAGGGTGACATGCCACCGTCAAATATCGGATGAACCACTTTGCGTCTGGCGCCCCGTCGGACCAAGCTGGAAATTCCGGGCTGGTCGGGCGATCGCAATCCGCGCACCGACGGATCGCGCGAGCAGGTGTGGCACTGCGTGCCATTCAGCGAAAGCGCCCAATACGGGATCGAGCTGTTCTATCCCTACGACAACGAGCTTCGAGTCTCGACGCAGAATGGCAGGCTGGTCTTCGACAGCGAATGGGGAGAGCCGCCGCAGCCCGGATTGCAATGGCCGCCGTTCCGCAATTTCGGCGACAATTTCTACACCTATCAGCTGCTGCTCGACTTCAAGGTCGAGCAAGGCCTTGCCATCCGCACCGAGCCGCATCCGCGCTTTTACACCGATCGCACCGATACGGTGCCGATCGCGGTCCCGGCGTTGATCCGCAATTGGTGGCCGATGGTGTTCTTCTGCGTGTTCAAGTCGCCGGCGGAAGGTCGCACACATATCTTCCGCAGCGGCGAGCCGTTCGCTCAGATCATCGTGCTTCCGGAAGAGTCCGCTTTCGACCTGCAGCCGATGACCACCGAGGAAGCCGCCGAACGCGAACTGCAATCGCGCCGCATCTATGCCAATCGCCCGAAGCTCGCCGCCGGCACCGAATGGACGTCGTCGACCGATACGGTATTCGATGGCACCTATCGCCACCTGCACCGCGCCGCCAAGGAGCGCGACCGCACCGGCTGACAGCCGTGCGGACGAAATAATTCGCAGTGAGTTAGCCCCGTCATGCCCGGCCTGTGCCGGGCATCCACGTTCTTGGGTGCTGAAGTGCGGAAGACGTGGATGGCCGGGCCTTCGCCGCGTCGAAGCGGCTTCGGCCGCGCAGGCGGGACGAGCCCGGCCATGACGGAGTAGCGTAGAAACGAATGGCGCGGATCAGCGCACCCAGTAGCCGTGATGGTGATGATGGTGGTGGTGATGGTGATGCCGGAAGCGCGGCGGCACGACGACGATGCGCGGCCCGTAATAGCCGTGATGGTGGTGATGCCAATAGCCGTGGTGATGATGATGGTGGTGGTGGTGATAGTAGAATTGCGCCAGTTGGACCGGCTTCTCTGCGGGCTCGGACGCGGCCTGCGCGTCGAGCGCCTGTAGCTTGGCCGAGGCGTCCGGGATCGGCTGCAGCAAATCAGCGTAGGTGTTGGCTTGCAGCACGTCAGTAGTCATCGGCGCCGCCGCGGCCGGCGCCGTTGCCGCGCCGAGCGCCGCAGCCGCTCCGATCAAGCCTGCGATCTTTCTTTCCATGGTCGTCTCTCCAGTCGGCATCGCCCCCTTTCGGAACCGGCCTGCCACGATAATGTTCCGGACTCCCCCGTGCGGCGGCCCGAATGGTCGTCGAATTGCGGGCATGATCGGGAGTTTTCGGTTGCACCGGCAGGCATCGGTCAGCAGCATCGCCCGATGATTCGAAACGGCAAGTCACCCGCCAAACCCGCGATGCTCGCGCCCGCCACGGTGAAGGCTGCAAAAGGGAAGCCGATCCTCGCCAAGGCTGCTGCTTCCAAGCCGTCTGATGCGAAGGCGGTAGCCAAAGCCACGGCCAAGGGTGGCGCCGCCAAAGCCGTACCGACCAAGGGACTTCGCAAAGGCCTCGGCAAGGGCGTCATCGCGATCGCACCGCCGAGCTTTCGGCGAGAGCGGGCGCTGATCAAGCGTGGCATCTGGCCGGTCGCCGGCTGCGACGAGGCCGGCCGCGGGCCGCTGGCGGGCCCGGTCGTGGCCGCGGCGGTGGTGCTCGATCCCAAGCGTGTGCCCAAGGGTCTCGACGATTCGAAGCGCCTGACCGCCGAGCGCCGCGAGGAGCTGTTCAAGGAAATCTGCGCCACCGCGCAGGTCTCCGTTGTGGTGGCGTCGACCGAGCGCATCAACCGCGACAATATTCTGCGTGCCTCGCTGTGGGCGCTGACCCGCGCGGTCCATGCGCTGCCCGATATGCCGCAGCATGTGTTGGTCGACGGCCGCGACCGGCTGGCGACCAAATGCGACTGCGAGGCCGTGATCGGCGGCGACGGCCTTGTCGCATCGATTGCGGCGGCCTCGATCATCGCCAAGGTCTCGCGCGACCGGCTGATGTGCAAATTAGCTCAGGACTGTCCCGGCTACGGCTTCGAGCAGCACAAGGGCTACGGCGTCCCCGACCATCTCGACGCGCTGGCGAGGCTGGGCCCGACCATCCATCACCGCCGCTTCTTCGCGCCGGTGGCCGCCGCCTGGGAGCGGCGGGAGGGCAAGCCGCCGGCACCGATCGGCGATCTGTTCGAAGTCGCGGCCGAGCTGGGCCTCGGGGCGACGGCTTGAGCGCAGCCGAGCCGGTTGCGTGGCCGGCCGGCGGGCCCTATCACCACGGCATCGATCGCCGCCGGTCCCACATGCGTTTTACATCTCTGGTCATCGAGCTGATCCGCGCCCGGCCGTTGCTGGTGGTCTGGCTCGTGGTCGGCGCACAGGCGCTGCTGTGGTTCGTCGTGCCGATGCTGGTCTATGCCAGCCCGCCGGGCGATGTCGCCACCGTGCTGGCCTATGGCCGCGAATATCAGGTCGGCACCGATCTCGGTCCGCCTTTGGCGTTCTGGCTCGCCGATCTGGCTTATCGCGCCGCCGGCGAGCACATCTTCGGTGTCTATCTGCTGGCGCAGATCTGCTTCGTCGTCACCTTCGTGGCGCTGTATCGGCTCGGCCGGGCCATCGCCGGGCCGCAGCATGCGGTGGTCGCGGTGATCCTGACCTCGACCATCACGGCCTTCGCCAGTGACGGCACCGCGTTCGGTCCGATGATCCTGGCGCGGCCTCTGTGGGCGCTGGCGCTGCTGCACATCTGGCAGGTGATCGGGCAGGGGCGACGCAACGCCTGGTTCGCGTTGTCGCTGGAAGTCGGGCTGTTGCTGCTGACCACGACGGCGGCGCCGGTGCTGTTACTGCTGCCGCTCGGCTTCGCGCTCGCGACCGCGCGTGGTCGGCGTGCGTTCCTGTCGCTCGACACCGCGTTCTCCGTGCTGGTGATCGCTGCGCTCGTGGTGCCTTACGCAGTCTGGCTGATCCGAGCCGATCTATGGGCGTCGCTGTCGCTGCCGGCCAACGCGGACATCGCCGAGCGGGCGCAGATCGGCGGCATCTATGTGCTGATGCTGCTGCTGTCGGCGGCGGGCGTCGCGGTGCTGACGCTGTTCAACAACGGCCGGTTCGCGCCGAAGAACGACGACTCGCCCGTGGTGGTGCGGCAGCCGGTCGATCCTTTGGCGCGCGGCTTCGTCTATGTGTTCGCGCTGGGGCCGTTGCTGCTGGCGGGCGTCGGCGCCGCGGTGTTCGGGCCGGCGCAGCTTGCGGGTTGCGGCGGCATCGCGTTGCTGCTGACCGGCCTCGCGGTAGTCGTCACCGGCGCCGATGTCGTCGCGATCCATCGCCAGCGCCTGCTCCGCAGCATCTGGGCCGCGCTGGTGGTGGCGCCTGCGGTGGCGGTGATCGGGGGGGCGGTGGTGCAGCCCTGGATCGGCCGCACCGAACTTCCAACCGCCATCCCCGCCAAAGACATCGCGCGCTTCTTCGGAGAAGCCTTCGAACGCCGCACCGGCAAGCCGCTGCCCGCCGTCGCGGGTGATCCGGAATTGGCCAGCCTGGTGGCGATGGGCGCGTCGCGCCCGCGCCTCTTGCTCGATGCGACGCCGGCCAGGACGCCGTGGATCAACCTGGCCAGCTTCCAGCAGACCGGGGGCATCGTCGTCTGGCGTGCCGCAGATACGGCCGGCAAGCCGCCGGAAGAGATTGCCAAACGCTTCCCCGACATCGTGCCGGAATTGCCGCGGGCGTTCGACCGGCTGATCGCCGGCCGTCAGCCGCTGATCCGCATCGGCTGGGCGATCGTGCGGCCGAAGACGCCATGAGCGCCCGCAGGCATACTGCCTACAACTCGATGTCCCAGGACAACAGATAGACCCGCGGCGTGCCCTGCGCGAAAGTGCCGAACGAGGCGACGCCGGCCCAGTAGTTGGTATTGGCGACGTTCTGCACCGTGCCGCGGAAGGTGTTCTTGCGGCCGCCGATCGAGGTCACGTAGCGCGCGCCGAGATCGACGCGGGTCCACGCCGGCAGCACCTGCGTGTTGGCGGAGTCGACATACTGCCGCCCGGTGTAGACCACCGTTCCGGTCAGCGTGACGCCCGCGAGGCGCGGCAGATCCCACTCGCCGGTAAGGTTGAGCTGGGTCGTTGGCACGCCGATCGGCGTCTTGCCGATGTTGGCGACGGTGGCGGTCTGCGTCACCGTGCCGTCGAACAGCGTGACGCCACCGGTCGCCCGTACGCCCGGCGCGAGTTCGCCGAACACGTTGAACTCCGCGCCGCGCACACGCTGCTCACCGCCGGCCGAGTAGATGCCGGCATTCAGTTCGCCGTTCGGCTTGGTGATCTGGAACAGCGCCACGGTGGTGCCGATGCGGCCGAAATCGAGCTTGGCGCCGGTCTCCACCTGCTTGGTCCGGTAGGGTGCCAGCACCTCGCCGGAATTGCGCGCCGTGACCGGCGCGACGTCGCCGCGGCTCAGGCCCTCGATGTAGTTGGCGTACAGCGTCAGGTGATCGATCGGCTTGACGACGAGACCGGCCATCGGCGTCGTCGCCCATTGATCGTAGCTTGTCGTCAGTGCGCCGGTGACGGTCGAGTAGTTGTGCGCCAGCACCTGCTGCCGGCGCACGCCCAGCGTCAACGACAGCCGATCGTTCAGCACCGACATCGTGTCGGCGAGTGCGCCGCCGTTCAGCGTGGTGTCGGACAGGCGCGGTTTGAAGCCCGGTACGGTGTAGGTCTGTTGGGGCTGCAGGATCGGCGCGTAGAGATTGGACGTATAGGTCTTGCCCGCAGGGAAGGCACGATACTGATCGTCGCGATAATGCGAACCCTGCACGGTGAGCGCATGATGGACGAAGCCGGTTTCGAACCGCGCCCGGAAGCCGCCGTCGAAGGTGAAACGATCGACGTCCAGATTGTAGTATTGCGGCGTCGAGCGGAGGTCGCCGGCGGCGTTGAAGATGGTCGGCAGGCCGAAGAAGCGTTCCACGTTGCTCTGCGAACCGCCGACGTCGCCGAACAGCGTCACCTGGTCCGACAGGTCGAACTCGTTCTTCCACAGCACCGAGGATTCGCGGATGCGCGACCATTCCCATGGCTGCGTAACGTTGGTGCTGCCGTCGGGCGCGGCCGGCACCGCGAGCCCGGGCACGATAGCGAACGGGCGGATCGGCGCGTTGATGTGCTCGTTCTGGGTGAACGCATAGATCCAGCTTCGGTAGCGCTCGCCCTGATAGTCGAACGCCAGCGACCCGACATGCAGTCGGTCGGTTTGTCCATCGATCGCGGTGTCGCCGCCGCCGAGCTTGCCGTTGAAGCGCAGGCCGAACTCGCGTTGATCGCCGAACCGCCGCGAAACATCGATGTTGGTCGAGGCGAAGCCCTTGGAGGCGTAGCTGACGCCGATGCGGCTGAGATCGGCATCGGCGCGCTTCGGCACGATGTTGATGACGCCGCCGACGCCGCCGTTCGGCGATACGCCGGACAGCATCGCGGCGGGGCCTTTGAACACCTCGATGCGATCGACATAGTCGTTGAAGACACGGAAATTCGGCGCGATGCCGTAGACGCCGTCGAACGCCACTTCGCCCGAGGTGCCTTCGCCGATCGGGAAGCCGCGAATGTAAAACGAATCGAGGATGCCGCCGATCGGGCTGGTGACGCGCACGGACGGATCCATGATCAGCGCATCGGCGACCGTAGAGGCCTGCTGATTGCGGATCGCCTCGTTGGTGTAGCTCGTGGTCGAGAACGGCGAGTTGAAGGTGTCGGCATTACCGAGCATGCCGAGCCTGCTGCCGCGCGCGACCTGGCCGCCGGCGAAAGCCGCAGGCCGGTCCGATGCCGATGCCCGCGCCGCGACGGTCGGGGCGGGCGGTTGCGCGGGCGGCGTCGCTGCTCGGCGTGCGGTGCGCCGGGCGGAGGCTACATTGCGCGAGCGTGTCGTTGCGGGCTTGGGACGTGCGGCTCGCGGCGCCTCCACCGTCACCGACGGGAGCACCTGACCGGCGGTCTGCGCGTGACTTGTGGGCGATGCGGCGAGCCAGCCAAGCACGAGCAGGCTCACGCCGCCGAGAGCTCGGCAACGGGACATGAGAGATCCTTGCGCGGCACCTCGCCGCGATCGATGTGATGGGAAGGCGTTGCGGCGCAGGCGATCGCCAACTACGCGCGGCCGAACTCCCGACGCGAGCTTGGTGCTCACGCCGTGACGTTTTGACGGGCGTGCCGTCGATCAGCGCCGCGGGACGGTCGCGGCGCTCCTGTCAGGATGTATCACTCTCGCCCCCGAGCGTGCGTCGTCAGCAAACAGCATCAGCGCTTCGACGACGTTCGCGTTCGCGACGTGGTCGACCTTCTGATACCATCGTGATGCGGGATCGAACTACGCAGGTCAATGCACGCGGAGGCAGACTGGATAGGTTCTATGTCTGGAGATGTCTGGTGTGTGAACACGCGTGACGCACGCATGGCGCGAAGGCTTCGTTCCCCGGCGTACGCTGCTTCGGATCGCGGGGACCCTTGGCGTCGCGGGCCCGAGCTAACTAGCCGCCGACTTCTCCGTCGCTTCGAGCGCGGTGACGATCGCGCGGAGGTCCTGCCAGGCGTGACGCTTGTAGGTCGGCTGGCGCAGCAGATAGGCGGGGTGCAGCGTCGGTAGCGCGCGGATAGTTCGCGTGCCGGTGTGATAATCGACCCAGCGTCCGCGTGTCCGCATGATGCCTTCACGCGTTTCGAGCAGCGCCTGCGTCGACGGATTGCCGAGCGTCACCAGCACGTCGGGGTTCACCAGTTCGATCTGGCGCTTGATGAAGGGCAGGCAGATCTGCGTCTCCTGCGGCGTCGGCGTGCGGTTGCCAGGCGGCCGCCACGGGATGACGTTGGCGATGTAGACCTTGCTGCGATCGAGCCCGATCGCCGCCAGCATCAGGTCGAGCAGCTTGCCGGAGCGGCCGACGAACGGCAGTCCCTCGATGTCCTCGTCGCGGCCCGGCGCTTCGCCGACCAGCATCAGGCGCGCCTGCGGATTGCCGTCAGCGAACACCAGCTGGGTTGCGGTGGTGCGCAGCGCGCAGCCGTCGAAGCTCTGCATCAGCGCGCGCAGCGCCTCCAGCGTCGGCGCCGTTGCGGCGGCTTCCCGAGCCGAGACGATCGCGGCCTCGGGCGTGGCCGGGATATTCGCGGGTAGAGCCGGACGCGGCGCAATCGGCGATTGCAGCCGTGGCGCTGCAGGCGCGGAAGGCCGCGGCGCTTCAGCAACGATCTCCTCGACCGCCAGCCGATCGATCGGCTCGTCGCTGAGCGCGCAATCGACCCCCGCGTCCACATAGAACGCGAGCAATTGCCGCAGGCTTGGCACGGGCTCGGGAGTCATGGGTTTGGATTTAACCTGTGATCGTCCCGGCGAACAGTTGTTTCGGGGATCGGATATCGGGATTTCGCAATGCGAAACCAAGTTCCGCATTGCTTGCTTTCTGCATCGTTCCGGTACATCTGGGTGGTTGTCCTGGTGCGAAAAATCGTAAACAACACGTCCGGGAAACGCCCTCGACCTGCCGCTGTGAGAAGAAACATGAGTGACGAAGCGCTGCCGCCCCGCGAATCGATGGAATTCGACGTCGTGATCGTGGGAGCCGGCCCCTCGGGCCTTTCGGCGGCGATCCGGCTCAAGCAGATCAATCCGGACCTCTCGGTCGTCGTGGTGGAGAAAGGCTCCGAAGTCGGCGCCCACATCTTGTCGGGCGCGGTAATCGACGTTTCGGCGCTCGATCGTCTGATGCCGAGCTGGCGCGAAGACGAGAGCTGTCCGCTCAAGACCCATGTCGAGGACGACCACTTCTACGTCATGACGGCGGAGAAGGCGATCAAGGTGCCAAACATCATGGTGCCGCCGATGCTCGACAACCACAAGAACTACATCGGCTCGCTGGGCGATCTGTGCCGCTGGCTGGCGCCGCAGGCCGAGGCGCTCGGCGTCGAGATCTATCCGGGCTTCGCCGCCACCGAAGTGCTGTACGGTGACAACGGCGAAGTGCGCGGCATCGCCACCGGCGACATGGGCATCGGCCGCGACGGCCAGCCGAAAGATTCCTACACCCGTGGCATGGAGCTGCTCGGCAAGTACACGCTGTTCGCCGAGGGCGCGCGTGGCAGCCTGTCGAAGCAGCTGATCGCCAACTACAAGCTCGACAAGGATTCGGATCCACCGAAGTTCGGCATCGGCCTGAAGGAAGTCTGGCAGGTCGCGCCGGACAAGCACCGCAAGGGCCGCATCGCGCATTCGTTCGGTTGGCCGCTCAGCAACAATGTCGGCGGCGGCTCGTTCCTGTATCACTACGGCGACAATCTGGTCGCGGTCGGCTTCGTCGTCCATCTGAACTACGACGATCCCTATCTGTCGCCGTTCGAGCAGTTCCAGAAGTTCAAGACCCACCGCTCGGTGGCGCCGATCTTCGAGGGCGGCAAGCGCATCTCCTACGGCGCCCGCGCCATCACCGAAGGCGGCTGGCAGTCGGTGCCGCGCCTGACGTTCCCGGGCGGCGCGCTGATCGGCTGCGCGGCCGGCTTCGTCAACGTGCCGCGCATCAAGGGCGTCCACAACGCCATCGGCTCCGGCATGCTGGCGGCCGAGCACGTCGCCGCCGCGCTGGCCGAGGGCCGCGCCAACGACGAGGTGGCCGCCTACGAGAACGCCTGGCGCGACTCCGTGGTCGGCCGCGATCTGTTCCGCGTGCGCAACGTCAAGCCGCTGTGGTCGAAATTCGGCACCGCCGTCGGCGTCGTGCTGGCCGGTTTCGAGATGTGGTGCTCGACCTTCGGCTTTTCGGTGTTCGGCACGCTGTCGCACGGCAAGCCCGATCGCTCGACGCTCGATCCCGCCAAGTCGCATCAGCCGCACAAGCCTGCCAAGCCGGACGGCAAGCTGACCTTCGACCGGCTGTCTTCGGTGTTCCTGTCGAACACCAATCACGAGGGAGATCAGCCGGTTCACCTCAAGGTCGCCGACATGGCGCTGCAGAAGTCGTCGGAGCACGACGTCTATGCCGGGCCGTCGGGGGCGCTATTTTTCCGCAGGGCGTTTTCGAAATGAATCGGGGAATCGGGGGGCCGCGCTTCCAGATCAACGCGCAGAACTGCGTCCACCTGCAAAACCTGCGATATCAAGGATCCGAACGGCAACTTCACCTGGGTTCCCGCCCGAGGGGGGCGGTGGGCCGAACTATCAGGGCATGTGATCGCGGAGGCGGCCACGAATCCGTGAGCGAAGCAGCCGGGCTGCTTCGCCAGCCGTCACGATGCTGCCATGATGCGGCCGTCTCACTTCGTCGCGGCGCCGGTGTTCGTTCGCGAGGCCGCCGATCCTTGCGGTGCGGCGATAAACGCGGCATTGTCATAGCCTTAGTGCGCTGCCGGCTCGGCGGGTTGTCCGGGCACCTTCTCCCTGGAGCTTAGGCGACTTCATGCTTGCCAATCGAATCCGCCGATCCCTGCTGGTCGCCGTGACCGTCGCCACGATGCCGATCTCGGGAGCGGCGCTGGCGCAGACGCCGGATCACCCCGCGGACAATTCGGCGCAGTTTCCGACCAGTCACGATCTGCGTCAGATGACCACCGCCGGCAGCTATCTGGCCGCCCGCCACGCCAGCGTCGAGCGCGATGCCGCTTCGGCCGCCGCATTCTATCGCTCGGCGCTGCGCACCGATCCGAAGAACAACGAACTGCTCGACCGCGCCTTCATCTCTTCGCTGGCCGAAGGCGACATCGACGAAGCGGTGAAGCTCGCCGATCGTGCTCTCAAGATCGATCCGAACAACCGCGTCGCGCGCCTCGTGCTCGGCGTTCACGATCTGAAGCAGAAGAAATATGCGTCGTCACTGCGCAACGTGAACCAGTCGGTGCGCGGTCCGATCACCGATCTGATCGCGACGCTGATCGGCAGCTGGGCGCTGTACGGCAGCGGCGACGTCAAGAATGCAGTCTCCAATATCGACAAGCTCGCCGGCCCCGAGTGGTACCCGATCTTCAAGGATCTGCACGCCGGCATGATCCTCGACGCCGCGGGCCGCGAGAAGGACGCCGGAGTGCGGTTCGAGCGCGCCTACAAGCTCGACGACTCGGCGCTGCGGGTGATGGATGCCTACGGGCGCTGGCTGTCGCGCAACAAGAGCCCGACCGCCGCCGGCGAGATCTACCAGGCGTTCGACAAGAAGTTGCCGCGCCATCCGCTGATCGAGGCCGCGCTGCGCGAGACCAACGCCGGCAAGAAGCTGCCGCCGCTGGTCGAAAGCCCGCAGGCCGGCGCCGCCGAGGCGCTGTACGGCATCGGCGCCTCGCTGACCCGCCGCGGCGGCGAAGACCTGGCGCTGGTCTATCTGCAGCTCGCGCTGTATCTGCAGACCGACCACGCGCTGGCGCTGCTGTCGCTCGGCGACCTCTACGAGTCGGTCAAGAAGCCGCAGATGGCCATCAAGGTCTACGAGCGGGTGCCGGCGGATTCGCCGCTGAAGCGCAACGCCCAGATTCAGCTCGCCACCGATCTCGACGCCACCGATCGCAGCGACGAGGCGATCAAGATCCTCAAGACGGTGACGACCGAGGATCCGAAGGATCTCGACGCCCTCATGGCGCTCGGCAATATCGAACGCGGCCGCAAGAAGTTCGCCGATTGCGTCGGCACCTATTCGAAGGGCATCGACGCGCTCACCGGCACCGAGAAGAATCGCTGGGTGTACTACTACTTCCGCGGCATCTGCGAGGAACGCTCCAAGCAGTGGCCGAAGGCCGAAGCCGATATGAAGCAGGCGCTCGAGCTGCAGCCCGAGCAGCCGCACGTGCTGAACTATCTCGGCTATTCCTGGATCGACCAGGGCATCAATCTCGACGAAGCGATGGGTATGATCAAGCGCGCCGTCGATCAGCGTCCCGACGACGGCTACATCGTCGACTCGCTGGGCTGGGCGTATTTCCGCATCGGCAACTACGACGACGCGGTGAAGACGCTGGAGCGGGCCATCGAGCTGAAGCCGGAAGACCCGACCATCAACGACCATCTCGGCGACGCCTATTGGCGCGTCGGCCGCAAGCTCGAGGCGCAGTTCCAGTGGGCGCATGCGCGTGACATGAAGCCCGATCCGGACGATCTGCCGAAGATCGAGGCCAAGATCGCCAACGGCCTGCCGGATCCGGCGACGCCGGCGGCCGCCAGCGTCGAGAAGAAGAAAGAGGACGGCAAGGGCGGCTGATCCTGCGCCTCGACGCAACATCCGTCGGGCTTGACCACTTGGCAATTGCGCCGTCTTTGCGCAAATAGCATCCCGCGTTGCGAACCGGGCAGCACGTTCGCTTCACTGCTCGCAACGGCGGTCGGACGCCCGGNGGATTTCAGCCTCGGGCCGATGCGAACTGGCTGGGGAGCCTTTCTGTGAGTGACAATGCTGCGACCGACCTGCGCGATGTTGCGCGCGCCAAGGTCAATCTGACGCTGCGTGTGGTCGGCCGGCGGACCGACGGTTACCACGAGCTCGAAAGCGTCGTGGCGTTTGCCGACTGCGCCGACACGCTGACGCTCGATC
>NZ_BADD01000312.1 GCF_000333455.1 Rhodopseudomonas sp. B29 | reverse complement strand
GGATTGCGTCGTCGCTTCGTTCCTCGCAATGACGATCTGCAATTACTTCGTCATGGCCGGGCTCGTCCCGGCCATCCACGTCTTTCTCGCAATCAGCTCAGCAAGACGTGGATGCCCGGCACAAGGCCGGGCATGACGAGATATTTGCGTGTGGAAGCGAAGATCGCGGCTTAGCCCGCCGCCATCTCGCTACGAATCTCGGCGCGGAGTTCGTCGATCAGGCGGAGGCCCTTGGCGGTTTCGACGTGCCAGAAGGTCCAGCCGTTGCAGGCTTCGGAGCCTTGCGCCACCGCGCCGATGCGGTGGATCGAGCCGACCTTGTCGCCCAGCATGATGGCGCCGTCGGCGCGGACCAGAGCGCCGTGGCGTTTCTTGGAATCGACCAACCTGGCGCCGGGCGAGATCATGCCGCGTTCGATCAGTTCGCTGAAGGCCACCCGCGGGGCATCGCGGGCGGTGACGAAAGGCTTCAGCGTATCTTCCGGCAGCGGCTCGACCGCGTCGATGCGGGCGCGGGCGGCTTCGGCGTAGGTACTGTCGCGCTCGAAGCCGACATAGCGGCGGCGCAGCCGTTTGGCGACGGCGCCGGTCGTGCCGGTGCCGTTGAACGGATCGACCACGAGGTCGCCGGGCTTCGACGAACTCAGCAGCACACGTGCGAGTAGCTGTTCAGGCTTCTGGGTCGGATGCACCTTCTTGCCGTCGGCGCCCTTGAGGCGCTCGTCGCCGGTGCACAGCGGAATCAGCCAGTCGGAGCGCGCCTGCACGTCTTCGTTGGCGGCCTTCAGCGTTTCGTAGTTGAAGGTGTAGCCCTTGGCGTTCTCGTCGCGCGCCGCCCAGATCATGGTCTCGTGCGCGTTGGTGAACCGCCGGCCGCGGAAATTCGGCATCGGGTTGGTCTTGCGCCAGACGATGTCGTTGAGCAGCCAGAACCCGAGGTCCTGCATCATCGCGCCGACGCGGAAGATGTTGTGATACGAGCCGATCACCCAGATCGTCGCCGACGGCTTCATGATGCGCCGCGCGGCGAGCAGCCAGGCGCGGGTGAAGTCATCATAGGCGGCGAACGATGAGAACTTGTCCCAATCGTCGTCGACCGCATCGACCTGCGATTCGTCGGGCCGCTTCAGGCTGCCCTTCAGTTGCAGATTGTAAGGAGGATCGGCGAAGATCAGATCGACCGACTTGGCCGGAAGCTTCGACATCTCGGCGACGCAATCGCCGACGATGATCTCGTGCTCGGACGGATACTCGAATTGAGTGCGGGGCGCCTTTGCAGACGCCCCGCGACGCGACACAACCATGACTCAACTACTCTGACTCATGTGACGCCGTCGGAGACGCGGGACTAAACAACCGACTGGCCGTCACCTTGCCGGCTCAAAGTAAAAAACGACTTAATTGGAAATGATTTTGCGACGGTGCGAACCGAAGCCGCGCGAGATTGTTTTCGTCGTCGGCGTCTGTGGGTAGCCGGAGACGGGTTGGGGAGTTTGCGCGCGTGATAAAGGCTTCGCTTTGCCGCGAGGCCGATTCGCCTGCGTGTACCAAGCCGGCTTCGCCGGAGTGCACTAGGCAATATTTGCCGGGCAGGGTAATGCTGATGATTGCGGGCCGACCGGGGCGGCCGCGTAACCGAGGACAGGCTGATGCGTTTCGATGATTTCCGCCGCAGCGACGACGTCGAGGACCGGCGCGATCAAGAGGGGGGCGGCGGAGGCGGCGGTGGGTTCGGATTTCCGATGGGCGGCGGCGGCCTCGGCATCGGCACTATCGTGGTGCTGGGCATCGTCGGCTGGGCGCTCGGCATCGACCCGCGCCTCTTGATCGGCGGCGCAGAGATTTTGACGGGCGGCCAACAGCAGCACCAGCAGGTCGATAACGGCCCCGGCAAGCGCGGCGCGCCGACCGATCAGATGGGCAATATGATCGCGGGTATCCTCGGCGAAATCGACGACCGCTGGAGCGAAATCTTCAAGGCGAACGGCCAGACCTACACGGGAACGAAGATCGTGCTGTTTCGCGACGCCCCCACGGCGGTCGCTGCGGCATGGCGCAATCGGCGATGGGGCCGTTCTACTGCCCGCCGGACCGCAAATCTTCATCGACACCAATTTCTTTAAGCGGGTCGAGACCCGCTTCCACGGCTGCTCGGGTAGCGCCTGCCAGTTCACCGCCGCCTACATCATCGCCCACGAGGCCGGTCATCACGTCCAGAACCTGCTCGGCATTTTGCCGCGGGTGACGCGGCTGCAGCAGCAGGCCGGCTCCCGCGCCGAATCCAATGCGCTGCAGGTCAAGGTCGAACTGCAGGCCGACTGCCTGTCGGGCGTCTGGGTCAATCGTGAGCAGAAGAAGCGGCCGAACTTCCTCGAAGACGGCGACATCGACGCCGCGCTGACCACGGCCGCGGCGATCGGCGACGACACACTGCAAAAGAAAGCCACCGGCCGCGTCGTTCCCGACAGCTTCACCCACGGCTCCGCCGAACAGCGCAAGCGCTGGTTCATGACCGGCTATCAGCAGGGCACGGTCGCGGCGTGCAATACGTTCGGGGCGGAGCGGTTGTAAGTCTTACCTCGCGGACGTCATCCTGAGGTGCGCGCCACTTCGGCGCGCCTCGAAGGATGACAGCCAAGGTGCGTAGCTCATCCTTCGAGGCTCGCTGCGCTCGCTCCTCAGGATGACGATCTTTGCGTTGAGATGCAGCAAGGACTGTTGATGGCCACGTCGGACCAACCCAAGCAATTCATCCCGCTCAACATCGCCGTGCTGACGATCTCCGATACGCGTGCATTGGCCGATGACAAGTCCGGCACGACACTGGTCGAGCGGCTGCAGGGCGCCGGGCATACGCTGGCGGCGCGGGAGATCGTGCAGGACGATGTCGAGGCGATCCGGGCGGTGGTGAAGAGGTGGATCGCCGATCCGGGCGTCGATGCGATCATCACGACCGGCGGCACGGGATTCACCGGCCGCGACGTCACGCCGGAGGCGATCGAGCCACTGTTCGAGAAGCGGATGGACGGATTTTCAATCGCCTTCCACATGATGAGCTGGGGCAAGATCGGCGCCTCGACGATCCAGTCGCGCGCGACCGCTGGCGTCGCCGGCGCGACCTACATCTTCTGCCTGCCGGGTTCGCCCGGCGCCTGCCGCGACGGTTGGGACGGTATCCTGGCGGCGCAGCTCGATTATCGCACCCGGCCGTGCAATTTCGTCGAGATCATGCCGCGGCTCGACGAACATCTGCGGCGCAGCAAAAGCTGAGGGCGCACTGCGGCGACCTGCTCTGCGTGCGGGTTGCTTGACAGCGCGCCGCCCAAGCGAAACCATCGTGTCAAAGTAACAACAATCGCGCCGTGCCCGGCTTTCCGCGGCGCGGCATGATGGAGGACACGATGGGCGAGATCGTTTCACTCGAGGCGCTGGCGGCGCAGGTTCAAGACGGCATGATGGTCGCTGTGCCGACCGACCGTGCCGGCGTCGCAATGGCGGCGACAGCGGCGATCATCGCGCGGCGGCCGAAGAACCTGCATCTCGTCTGCGTCCCGGTCAGCGGCATTCAGGCCGACATGCTGATCGGCGAAGGGCTGATCGCGACGCTGGAAACCAGCGCGGTGACGCTCGGCGAGGCAGGCGGCGCGCCGCGATTCGGCGACGGCATCAAGACCGGCGCCTTCACTATGAAGGACGCGACCTGTCCGGCGCTGCTTGCCGGCCTGCGCGCCGGCCAGATGGGCATCCCGTTCATGCCGATCCGCGGCATCATCGGCAGCGATATCCTGGGGGTGCGGCCGGACTGGAAGGTGATCGACAATCCGTTCGCCGAAGACGATCCGATCGTGGTGGTGTCGGCGATCAGGCCCGATGTCGCGCTGTTTCATGCGCCCGAGGCCGACCGCTTCGGCAATGTCCGCATCGGCCGCCAGACCGAACTCGCCGCGATGGCTTACGCGGCCAAGACCGCGCTGGTGACGGTCGAGCGCATCGTCGAGACCTCGCTGCTCGCCGACGAAGCCACCTCCGGCGGCGTGCTGCCGGCGCTGTATGTCGGCGCCATCGCCGAGGCCAAGCACGGCGCCTGGCCGCTCGGTCTCGCGGGTGAATACGTCACCGACGATGCCGAACTGGCTCGCTACGCCAAAATGGCGCGCTCGCGCGAGGGCTTCGCCGCCTATATGCAAGGCTTCGCCCAGAAGTTCGAGGCGGTGGCATGAGCGCGATGCGAGCCACTCCCCGCGAAATCCTGATCTGCACGATCGCCGATCTGCTCGACGGCGTCCGCACCGTTGCGGTCGGCGCGTCGTCGCCGATTCCCGCCGCCGGCGCGATGCTGCTGCGCGCCCGCAACGAACTCCGCGGTCGCGAATGCGTCCGTGTCGTCGTGCTCGGCTCGCGTGACCACAACTTCTTCACCAACGGCGCATTCGAGCTGTTCGACGCCACGGCGCAGGGCCGGATCGACGCGTTCTTTCTCGGCGGCGGCCAGATCGACGGCCAGGCGAATATCAACCTCGTCGGCACCGGTGACTATCCGCAGAGCAACGTCCGTTGGCCGGGCTCGTTCGGCTCGGCCTTCATGTACTATCTGGTGCCGCGCGTGATCCTGTTCCGCGAGGAGCATTCGCGCGTGTGCTGGTCGACAAGGTCGACTTCGTCAGCGCACCGGGCGTGACCGAGGGCGTGCATCGCACCGGCGGGCCGCACGCGCTACTCACAGGTCTCGCGCTGTTCGATTTCGACAAGCGAGGCGCCGCTTCGCGCTGCGCAGCGTTCACCGCGGCAGCACGGCCGAGGATGTTCGAGCGGCGACTGGGTTCGACTACGACGTTCCGGAGCGTGTGCCGTTCACGCCGGAGCCGGACGCGCAGATGCTGGCGTTGCTACGCGGCCGCGTTACCGACGAACTCGCGGAGTGCTATCCGCAGTTCGCTCAGGCGATGGTGGCGGATCGGGCTGCCTGAGGCTCCGCTTCAGCTGACGGAGTCTTAGGCACAGGCCGTCGAACACGGCATGTAGCACCGCAGCCATTGCGGCGCGTCGCAGCGCCCGTCCACGCTGCGTGTGGAAGGCGATCAGTTCTGCAGTGACGCGCCGCGTGTCCTCGCGACGCGCCGGACTCACAGCGTCAGCTCCCACGTCTCGCCGGTCAGTTCCGGGCCGAACATCCTGTGCGGTTCGGTCCCGACCAGCTTGAAGCCGGCCTGCTGATAGATGCCGCGCGCGGCGACCAGGATGCTTTGCGTCCACAGCGTGATGCCGCGATAGCCTGAGCGACGGGCGAACGCGATGGCTTCGTCGACCAGTCGCCTGCCGATGCGCTGGCCGCGCGCCTGCGGCGTCACCAGCAGCAATCGAAACTTGGCCATGCCGCCGCCGGCATCGACAAGAAACAGCGAGCCGGCCTGCACGCCCTTGTATTCGGCGATCCAGCAGCGCTCGCGCGAGGGATCGTGCTTGGCCAGGAAGTCTCCGGCGATTTGCGCGACCAGCGCTTCGAACGCGGCGTTGAAGCCGTATTCGGCGGCGTAGAATGCGCCATGGCTCTGCACGATCCAGCCGATGTCGCCGGGCCGCGGTTCGCGCAGGATCGGCGGCGGATGTTGAGTCGACGACATCGTGCGCTGGATCGTCGCCATCGCGGCGACGATTTCGGCACGATCATCCGGCGCTAGTGCTGCAAGCATCCGGCCGACATCCTGCTGCGAGCTCCGCTCGAGCTTGGCGTAGGACGCGCGGCCCTTTGCGGTCAGCGACAGCAGATGCTGGCGACGATCGGCAGGGGACGGCGTGCGCTTGATCAGCCCGGCCTTGTCGAAGCTCTGCACGATCCGGCTGAGATAACCGGCATCGAGCCCGAGCTCGGCGGCGATCTCGGTCGCCGTCACATGCTCGCGCTGCGACAGCTCGTACAGCACGCGCGCTTCGGTCAGCGAATACGGGCTCGCATAGAGATGCTGCTCCAGTACGCCGAGCCGGGCCGTGTAGAAGCGGTTGAAAGCGCGGACGGCTTCGACCGTCTCGTCATTTGTCAGATCCTGTTGCACCGGACTTTGCTCTTTCCATCGCCATGTCGCGGCGATGGAACCATCCAAACCGATATACTTGCTTCCGTCAACTAAATAGTTGCCGAAAGCAAGTATATGTCGACGAGGTTGCGCTCGCTCGGCGCGAACGTGAAGGATCAGGCGGCGAGAATGACGCGACTGCGCAGCAAAGTGCGGGACGAGCGGCCGAGCTGGCGCACCAGCGTCGCTTCGGAGCGGCCTTCATCGTGGCCGCCGAGCCGGTCGTAATGATCGCGGGCGATCAGCAGGCCTTGTTCGGTGTCGCCCTTCAGCGTCCGCAGTACGCTGACCAGGCTGTCGCGCCAGCCGCTCTGCGCATAGGGCGAGCGCGCGTAGCGAAAGATGCCGGCGCGCGGCTGGCCGCTGGCGGCGACGCCCTCGACGAACTGAGTGGCTTCCTCGATCCACGACGCATCGAGCACCGCGCCGGCATGCAGGAACATCAGCCAGGGTGAGCGCGCCTGGCGGGCACCGGCTGCCAATGCTGCCGGGCGCGAACCCTCGAAGCGCAGAAAGGCGCAGCCCGCCACGTCGGCGACGCGTTCGATCACGTCGTTGCCGCTGCGATCGACCAGGATCACTTCGCGCACCACGCCGGCGGCGGCGCCGGCGACCAGCGATGCCAGCGTGGCAACCGCAGTCCGCTCAATTCCCTCGGTGGCGACGATGACGCTCAACATGCCGATCAGGCGACCCTTTTGCGACACTGCGCGCCATCGTTAGCACCTCGTCGCAGCGAAATCACCGCGAATCGTGGCATTGCAGCATCAAGGAGCGCGTGGCCTCACCGTTAACTCCGCGTGCCTGTGACATTTCCGATTTCGTTCTTGCTTTGTTCTTTCGACTCGCTATCTTTGGCGCATGAGCAGAGCATCCAGTGCCCTCAAGCGCCCGCCGGTCACGGCGCCCTCCGAGCCGGTGGGCGCGCCTCCCTCTTTCCCGATCGTCGACACCGCCGCCGGTGTCGCGGTCGAGCAGCAACGTCGCCGAGGCCGTGGCGCTCAGTCCAACGCCTCAGGCCGTTTCGAGGCCGAAGCGCGCGTCGCTTTCGACGACGGCTGGCAGAGCCTCGAAGAACTGCCGCCGTTCAAGACCACGGTGTCGCTCGACACCGCCCGCAAGGTCATCACCCGCAACGACTCGCCGGACATCGGCTTTGATCGTTCGATCAATCCCTATCGTGGCTGCGAGCACGGCTGCGTCTACTGCTTTGCGCGGCCGACGCATGCCTTCCTCGGCCTGTCGCCGGGGCTCGAATTCGAGTCGCGGCTGTTCGCCAAACCGGACGCGCCGGCGCTGCTGGAGAAGGAGCTGGCGGCGGCCGAATACGAGCCGCGGATGATCGCGATCGGCACCAACACCGATCCGTATCAGCCGATCGAGCGCGAGCGGAAGATCATGCGCGGCGTGCTCGAAGTACTGGAGAAAACCGGCCACCCGGTCGGCATCGTCACCAAGTCGGCGCTGGTCGTGCGCGACATCGACATCCTGGCCCGGATGGCGCAGCGTCAGCTCGCCAAGGTGGCATTGTCGGTCACGACGCTCGATCCGCAACTGGCGCGGACCATGGAGCCGCGGGCCTCGACGCCGTCGAAGCGGCTCGAAGCGCTGAAAATGCTGGCCGACGCCGGCATTCCGACCACCGTAATGGTGGCGCCGGTGATCCCGGGGCTCAAAGAATGGAAATCGAGCGTATCCTCGATGCCGCCGCCCATGCGGCGTCAAGGAAGCGAGCTACGTGCTGTTGCGGCTGCCGCTGGAAATGCGCGACCTGT
>NZ_BADD01000313.1 GCF_000333455.1 Rhodopseudomonas sp. B29 | reverse complement strand
CGGTCGGCCGAAGAGAACTAACCGATTTGCATCGGCGTTCTTGATCCCTGAGCGCGATGTTAGAGCAACCGTGCCAAGACGAATTACATTGGATGCGGTGTTGGTTTGCAAAAAGCGCTGGCGTGTATCGGCCATGGCGATGGCTTACCGTATGAACGCATTGAGCTTGCTTTCAGACTGGCAGTATAAGTCGATCTGTATCGAACTTGGTAAGCGCGGTTTTCGTGCTGGAGAGCCCGGTGGTATCGAGCGAGAGACTTCAATTGTGTGGAAGAAAGTGCTTACGCAGCTGTGGTCAGAGAAGATAACTAAGAACGATATTGCGGCAAGTCTGCATCTGCCATTGGACGAGTTAGAGGGGCTTATCTGGAATCTGACTAGTGTCGATCAGCGTCCTTCTAGTCAGGCAGATAGCCGGTTGCGAGCTGTCTAAGAAATCAGCGGTTCTGCCCCGCATGACTTTCGTAATACTAAGCATCGGACGGGATTATGCGATCCGTAGCTCTCCGGCTCGCTATGATACGACGGGCGTCGCCGCGCGCTTTCGCGGCCTCAACGATTACGGATTCCTGGCTCGCGCTCCGCGCGCCTCCGGATGACGAACGAGGGATCATCCCCTTCGGCGCCTTCGGTAATCACCTGCGGTCGCGCTCGGCTCGAACGGCTTCGGCAGGCGAGATCGAGAGGATGGCTTCGCCATGATGTTGCAAACGCTGCTGCAAGTCGCCGAGTGATGGCGGTTTCCGCTCACCTCTGAGCAGATAGTCGGATACCGACAAGCCTGATCGCGCCGCGCTCGATGTCAGCGACCGCCGCAACGCGTCCGTCGTTTTCCGGATTTTCGACTTTCTCGCCATGTGAAAAGGATGGTGCACGTGGCGGCGCGCGTCAATGCGTAACACTAAAGGCTTGAGCCGTGATCGGCTGATCGAGGTGCTCCATGCCGACCGTTCTGCGCTGGGGACCGTACCGCGGCTTCTTCTATTCGAACGAGAGTGAGGAGCCGCCGCATTTGCACGTTCGATCAGGCGACTGCGAAGCCAAATTCTGGCTCCATGATCTGTCACTGGCAGCAAACGCCGGATTTTCGGCGCACGAAATCGGCGCTATTATCCGGTATCTTGGGAGCCATCGCGACGAGCTCGAAGGCAAATGGCATGAGCACTTTGGAAATTAATGTCGGCGACCTGCGGCCGGTGTCGGTTGTGTTCACGGCGGACGAATTGGTCGTCACGCTGGCCGATGGGCGCCGGATTGCGACGCCGCTCGCCTGGTATCCGCGACTGCTCGCTGCCAGTACGGCAGAGCGGGGCAATTACGAGTTGATGCCGATGGGCATCCACTGGCCGGATCTCGACGAAGACCTCGGGATTGCCGGGATGCTCCGCGGTCGTCGGGCATAAGAAATGGTCGCCTCCAAACCATGCACTGGAATCGAGCCTCCGGATATCGCCGAGGACCGGCAGCGGCTGGCGCGATACCATATGGGCCGCGAAACGGTGCCGTTCGCCGAGGTAAGCGCTTGGGTCCAAAGCTGGGGTACTGCCGACGAGCTTCCGCTGCCATCCCCCAGAAAGCTCGACTAGCTGCCGATCTGATCTTGACTATATTCCTATTTCGTGTATCCTCCGCCTCGTCCTGTCCGTGAGGGGCGCTTTCGCGAGGCGTCGTTGAAGCGGGGCAGATCACCACGCTGGGCAACCAGCGGGGTCAATGCCCGGCGAAGCTGGCGTCAGCCAGCGAAGCCGGGTGGATGCGGTCCCCGCGGTCGTGCTTCGCAGGCACGAACTCGGGCGGCATCGGAGCCACCGGTCTCGGCCCACTAAGAGGCCGCGCCGTTCTCGGTAGTTGGTGTTTCGGCGAACGGCGGGAAACCGTCGGGATGGCGAGCAAGGCGCTCGGGCCGCTGCACCCATGGAGCCGTCCGAAAGCCGAAAAATGCCGCCGTGGGCGCGCCGCGAGGCGAGCGCGGTTACTTCGCAAAAGTAATCGCGAGACTACGACCCATTCCGCGCCGGACGGCGCGCCCCGCCCCTCGCTGTGAAGCGACGGGTGCATGGCTCGGACGCATTCAGCGCCGCGAGAGCGATTTGGCGTGGCTGTTTGACATCTCGACATCCACCAGCGTCATGCTGAGGCGCGAGCGCAGCGAGCCTCGAAGCATGGGCCGCGCGCGGAGCGCATCCTTCGAGGCTCGCCCTTGCGGGCGAGCGCCTCAGGATGACGGCGTCTGATTGGAAAAGCCGCGCTTCGCCAGCTCAACGCGACACGCGTAGGGTGGATGAGCGAAGCGTCATCCGCCGGCGGCGTCGCGTGGTGATAAGTAGGTGGCAGATGGCGCGCTACGCGCTTATCCGCCCTACGAAGCTACAGAGCTCAGCTCTTCTTCGCCAGCAGCGCGTCGATCTTCTTCGAAAATTCCTCGAACGAGGCTTCGCCGCGGAGCATTTCGCCGTTGATGAAGAAGGTCGGGGTGGCGTTCACCTTGAGGACTTCGCTGGCGTATTTCTGGTCGGCGGCGATCTTGTCGAGCAGCGCCTGGTCCTTGAGGCACTTCTCGACTTCCTCATTGGACAGGCCGCCCATCTTGCCGATGCGCTTGAGCTGATCGGTGGTGTCCTTCAGCACCCATTCGGCCTGCTGCTTGAACAACAGGTCGGTGACGGCGAAGTACTTGCCCGCGTCGTCCTTGGCGATGCAGCGCGCCAGCATCGAGCCGGCGGCGGCCTTGATGTCGAGCGGGAATTCCCGGAACACGTAGCGGATCTTGTTGGTGTCGATATAGGCCTGCTTGACCTTGGGGAACACCTGCTCGTTGAAGGCGGCGCAGTGCGAGCAGGTCATCGAGGCGTATTCGGTGACGGTGACGGCGGCGTCCTTCGGGCCGAGCGCCATGTCGGGCAGCGACTGCGGCTTGGCGACATCGGCCGCGGTGGCGGCATCCTTGCTCTGGGCGAAGGCGGCGTCGATCAGCCGGAGCGGCGACAGGCCGGCGACCGCGGCGAGGCCGGTCAGCGACAGAGCGGCGGTGAAGGTGCGGCGCGTGATCATCAAAGGCTCCGGCTGGTGGGCGGCTTGAAGGCGATGGGAGGCGGCCGAACGGCCGCCGAAGAAGGGTTTTCGCTAGCTTGAAACCGCAAATGTGGCAATGCCGGGCCGAAAGTCGCGTTCAGCCCGGCGCGTCACTTCCGCTTGATCACGGCGCCGAGCTTGGCCAGCGCGGTGCGCAGCTCGTCGTCGGCGACCTCGCCAAGTTCGGCGGCGACGCGGTCGACCGCGGCCTTGTCGAGCACACGCGGCGGCTTGCGGACGGGGCGGCGCGACAGCGGCGCCTGGCGCAGCGCCAGCTTGCCGATGGCGTTCCAGCCGAGGAAGCGGTTGACCCGCTCCAGGATCACGTCGGCCGAATGCTGGATTTCCAGCGCCATCGGCCCTTCGACGCGCAGCACCAGCGTCGCCGGCAGTTGCGGCTGACCTTCGACCGGCCGCGGCCATTGAATCTTCAGCGGCTCGGAATGCGCGGCGATCTGAGCGCCGGCGATCTCGGCCCAGCGCGTCACCAGCTCGCGCGCCGCGAAGCCCTGTTTGGCGAAGGCGTCGGCCAGCGTCGCGGCCAAAAGGCCGGACAACGGCTTGGCGGTGATCGGGCCGGGCTTGCTCATGGAGATACGCTTTGCGACGATGACGGTATGGTTTTAACAGGCGCCGCCCCGCGGCGGAAGCAATCCCAGTCCGAAAGCGACCACGCGAACGCAGCCGATCGTCCGGCCGCGCTGCTCGCCTGGTACGACCGCCATCGCCGCAAGCTGCCATGGCGGGCGCTGCCCGGCGTCGCGGCCGATCCGTATGCGGTGTGGCTGTCCGAGATCATGCTGCAGCAGACCACGGTGCGCGCCGTCGGTCCGTATTTCGAAAAGTTCCTGGCGCGCTGGCCGAGCGTCACCGATCTCGGCAACGCCTCGCTCGACGACGTGCTGCGGATGTGGGCCGGCCTCGGCTATTACTCGCGCGCCCGCAACCTGCACGCCTGCGCGGTGGCGGTGACCCGTGATCACGGCGGCCGCTTTCCCGACACCGAAGAGGGGCTGCGCGCGCTCCCCGGCGTCGGGCCTTATACGGCGGCGGCGATCGCGGCGATCGCGTTCGATCGCCACACTATGCCGGTCGACGGCAATATCGAGCGCGTGGTGTCGCGGCTCTACGCGGTCGAAGACGAATTGCCCAAGGCCAAGCCGCGCATCAAGGAGCTGGCCGAGACGCTGCTGGCGGGCAGCCGCGCCGGCGATTCGGCGCAGGCGTTGATGGATCTCGGCGCCACCATCTGCACGCCGAAGAAGCCGGCCTGCGCGCTGTGCCCGCTGATGCAAGGCTGCGCCGCACGGCTGCGGGGCGATGCCGAGAGTTTTCCGCGCAAGGCGGCGAAGAAGACCGGCGAGCTGCGCCGCGGCGCCGCCTTCGTGGTGATCCGCGGCGATAGTGTGCTGGTGCGGACGCGCGAAGCCAAAGGCCTGCTCGGCGGCATGACCGAAGTGCCGGGTTCCGATTGGTTTGCCGGTCACGACGATGCGGATGCCAAAGCGCAGGCGCCGCAGGTGAAAGATCTGTCGCGCTGGAACCGCAAGGCCGGCGTGGTCAGCCACGTGTTCACGCACTTCCCGCTCGAACTCGTGGTCTACACCGCGCACGCGCCGCCCGGCACACGGGCGCCGGCTGGCATGCGTTGGGCGAAGATCGCGACGCTGCAGGACGAAGCTCTGCCCAATCTGATGCGCAAGGTGATCGCACACGCAATCGGATAGGCGAGTTCAGATCGCCCGTAAGAATACGAAAATTGTACGCACCGCGGCGCGAAGCCGCAGCCATTAACTCAACCTTCAGTCGATCGCTCCTAAGGGTGATTATCATCCTTCCCCTTCGGAGCCCCCGGTGATGGCTGCTGAGATACGCCCCACCGGCCGCGAAGTGTTCTTCCCGGCCAAAGAGTTGATCGTTTCCAAGACCGATCTCAAGGGCCGTATCACCTACGCCAATCGCACCTTCTGCCACATCGCCGGCTACAGCGAAGAGGAACTGCTGGGCCAGCCGCACAGCATCATCCGTCATCCCGACATGCCGCGCGCGGTGTTCAAGCTGGTGTGGGACACGATCGCGTCGGGCCGCGAGATCTTCGGCTACGTCAAGAACATGGCGCGCTCCGGCGACCATTATTGGGTGTTCGCCCATGTGACGCCGTCGTTCGACGCGCAAGGCAACATCGTCGCCTATCACTCCAATCGCCGCACGCCCGATCCCAGCGTGGTCAAGAACGCGATCGCGCCGCTCTACGCCGAAGTGCTGCGCATCGAGCAGAGCCACCGCAACGGCAAGGATGGGCTCGCGGCCGGCTACAAGGCGCTGGTCGATTTCGTCGCTTCCAAGAAGGTCAGCTATGACGAACTTATGTTCGCTCTCCAAAGCGCAGCTTAATCTCGCGATCGTCATCGCGGCGTCGTCGGCGGCGCTCGGGCTCGAGGCATTGGACTATCGCAGCGCTGCGATGAGCATCCAGGCGCTGGCGATCGTCGCGACCGCGGTCGCGCTGTATCGCATGGTTGAGACGACGCGGTTGATCGCCAAAGCGCGGGACGTCTGCATCCGGATCGCCGGCGGCGATTTCGAAGCCCGCATCCTGCATATCCCGGATAACGGCCGCACCGGCGAGATGCTGAGTGCCATCAACGACGTGATCGACGGCTGCGATGCCTTCGTGCGTGAAGCCACGGCTGCAATGCAGGCGGTGCAGGAGCGGCGTTACTTCCGCCGCATCCTGCCGGGCGGCCTGCACGGCGCGCTGCTGCGTGGCGCGGTCAGCATCAACGACGCCACCGAAAGCCTCGAAGGCCGCATCCAGAACTTCGAGAGTCTGGCGGTGCAGCTCGAAGGCGCCGTCACCAGCGTGGTCGGTTCGCTCGACGATGATTCGCGCGGGATGCGCGACACGGCGGGAAGTCTGACCACCGGCGCGTCGTCGACGCGCGAACGTCTCATCGCCGTGGCTACTGCGTCCGAGGAGGCCAGCGCCAATATGCGCCATGTCGCCGATGCCACAGCGGGATTGTCGCGCAGTGCCGGCGAGGTCGGTGCCGAAGTCGGGCGCTCGACCGAGATCGTGAGCCGCGCGGTGGCGCAGGTCGGCGAAGCTTCCGCCAACGTCGCGGCGCTGCGCAGCGTCGCCGAGCGGATCAGTGAAGTAGTGAAGTCGATCGAGGGCATCGCGCGGCAAACTAATTTGCTTGCACTCAACGCTACGATCGAAGCCGCGCGCGCGGGCGAAGCGGGTCGCGGTTTCGCCGTGGTGGCGCACGAGGTCAAGCAATTGGCCGAGCAGACCGCGAGCTTCACCGGCGAGATTGAATCCCAGGTCGATCACGTCCACGGCGCCGCCGACATCGTTGGCCGCTCGATCGGTGAGATCGGCACGGTGATCGCCGAGGTCGAAGCCATCACCAGCAAAGTGGCGAACGCAGCGCATGCGCAGTCGGCTGCGACCGCCGACATCGCCCAGACGGTCGAGCAGGCGTTCTCTGTTGTGGCCAACATCGCCACCAGCATCCAGACCGTCACCGAAACCGCCCGCGACACCGAACGCTACGCCGCCTCGACGCTGGAAGCGTCAGGCCACCTGTCGTCGCAGTCCGAACAGCTCGCCCATCAGGTGCGCGATTATCTCGGTCAGGTG
>NZ_BADD01000314.1 GCF_000333455.1 Rhodopseudomonas sp. B29 | reverse complement strand
GGATTGCAATTGATGTAATTCAGAGAGGCGGAATCAACTCTCTGGTCCGACAACCATTTGGCCAGAACCCTTGCCGGAGACCCCCATGTCGCTCGAGTCCGATGTCATCGTCGACCGTCGTCGGATGCGCCGCAAGCTGACGTTCTGGCGTGTCTGCGCGGTGCTGGTGGCGATCATCGCTGTCGTGGCGATCGGCGCGGCGGTATCTCCCGCGGGTCGAAACGCACTGACGGCATCGACGTCGATCGCGCGCATTCAGATCGATGGCCTGATCCGCAGCAACTCCGAACGAACGGAAGCGATCGACCGCCTGGCGAAGTCGTCCTACGCGGGCGTGGTGGTGCACATCAATTCGCCCGGGGGCACCACGGCGGGCTCCGAAGAACTCCACGACGCGCTGGTGCGTCTCAAGGCCAAGAAGCCGATGGTTGTCGTGGTCGAGGGCCTCGCGGCGTCGGGCGGCTACATCGCGGCGCTGGCCTCGGACCACATTGTCGCGCAGCAGACCTCGCTGGTCGGTTCGATCGGCGTGCTGTTCCAGTATCCGAACTTCGGCGACCTGTTGAAGACCGTCGGCGTCAAGGTCGAGGAAGTGAAGTCGTCGCCGCTGAAGGCGGCGCCCAACGGCTTCGAGCCGACCAGTCCGGAAGCACGCGCGGCGCTGGAATCGCTGGTGAAGGATTCCTACGCGTGGTTTCGCGACCTGGTGCAGAAGGGCCGCAAACTCGATGACGCCCAGCTCAACACCGTGGCGGATGGCCGCGTGTTCACCGGCCGGCAGGCGCTGGGCCTGAAACTGATCGACGAGCTCGGCGACGAAAGGACCGCTGTGGCCTGGCTGGTCTCGGAAAAGAAGGTCAAGAGCGGCCTGCCGGTACGCGACTACAAGCTTGCGCCGCAGTTCGGCGACCTCAGCTTCCTGCGCACGGCCGCATCGATCACTCTGGACGCGCTTGGGCTCGGCGCGGTGGGGCGGCAGCTCGAGCAGTCCGGCGCGGTCGCCGACCGGCTCGGCCTGTCCGGAATGCTGGCACTGTGGGCACCTGCGTCCGCCAACTGATCGGCACTCTGCTCAAGTCGATTGCAGCCGCCGAGCAGGCTGATATTGTGCCGCTCCGCAGCGTCGCGGCAGCGCTTTCCGGGGCGCGGCAATTTGATTTAGCGACTTGACAGATCACGGCATTTTCAAGGAAATGGCGGTCCGCAGGCACGGATCGAATTCTCGATGATCAAGTCCGAACTGGTTCAGCGTATCGCCGAACACAATCCGCACCTCTATCAGCGGGACGTCGAGAATATCGTCAACGCGATCCTCGACGAGATCGTCGAAGCGCTGGCGCGCGGCGACCGCGTCGAACTACGCGGCTTCGGCGCGTTCTCGGTGAAGCATCGCCCGGCCCGCGCCGGCCGCAATCCACGCACCGGCGCGCACGTGCCGGCGACCAGAAGAGCGGC
>NZ_BADD01000315.1 GCF_000333455.1 Rhodopseudomonas sp. B29 | reverse complement strand
GCGCGATGCTCGCGAGTCCTTCGCCGGCGGCAACCTGCAGGAAAGCTCTGTCATCAAGGGCAAGGTCGTCGCGATCGAGAAGGACATGGCCGTCATCGACGTCGGCCTGAAGACCGAAGGCCGCGTGGCGCTGCGCGAATTCGCCGGCCCGGGCCGTGACAACGAGATCAAGGTCGGCGACACCGTCGAAGTGTTCCTCGACCGCATCGAGAATGCGCTCGGCGAAGCCGTGCTGTCGCGCGACAAGGCGCGCCGCGAAGAGAGCTGGGGCAAGCTCGAGAAGGCGTTCAACGCCAACGAGAAGGTGTTCGGCGTCATCTTCAATCAGGTCAAGGGCGGCTTCACGGTCGACCTCGACGGCGCCGTGGCGTTCCTGCCGCGCTCGCAGGTCGACATCCGTCCGATCCGCGACGTCGCGCCGCTGATGAACAACTCGCAGCCGTTCCAGATCCTCAAGATGGATCGCCGCCGCGGCAACATCGTGGTGTCGCGCCGCACGGTTCTGGAAGAGACCCGCGCCGAGCAGCGCCAGGAGCTGGTGCAGAACCTCGAAGAGGGTCAGGTGATCGACGGCGTCGTCAAGAACATCACCGACTACGGTGCGTTCGTCGACCTCGGCGGCATCGACGGCCTGCTGCACGTGACCGATATCGCCTGGCGGCGCGTCAACCACCCGACCGAGGTGCTGACGATCGGCCAGACCGTCAAGGTCAAGATCATCAAGATCAACCACGAGACCCACCGCATCTCGCTCGGCATGAAGCAGCTGCTGGACGATCCGTGGCAGGGCATCGAGGCGAAGTACCCGCTGAACGCGCGCTTCACCGGCCGCGTCACCAACATCACCGACTACGGTGCGTTCGTCGAGCTCGAGCCGGGCATCGAAGGCCTGATCCACGTCTCCGAGATGTCGTGGACCAAGAAGAACATGCACCCCGGCAAGATCGTTTCGACCTCGCAGGAAGTCGAAGTGCAGGTGCTCGAGGTGGATTCGGTCAAGCGCCGCATCTCGCTCGGTCTCAAGCAGACCATGCGCAATCCGTGGGAGCTGTTCGTCGAGAAGTATCCGGTCGGTTCGACCGTCGAAGGCGAGGTCAAGAACAAGACCGAATTCGGTCTGTTCTTGGGTCTCGACGGCGACGTCGACGGCATGGTGCATCTGTCGGACCTCGACTGGAAGCAGCCGGGCGAGCAGGTCATCGACAACTTCAAGAAGGGCGACATGGTCAAGGCCATCGTCCTCGATGTTGATGTCGAGAAGGAGCGCATCTCGCTCGGCGTCAAGCAGCTCGAAGGCGACCCCTTCGCCGAGCCGGGCGACGTCAAGAAGGGCGCTGTCGTGACCTGCGAAGTGCTCGACGTGAAGGAAAGCGGCATCGACGTGCAGATCGTCGGCACCGACTTCAACACCTTCATCAAGCGCTCGGAGCTGGCTCGCGACCGCAACGATCAGCGCAGCGACCGCTTCGCCGTCGGTGAAAAGGTCGACGCCCGCGTCATCCAGTTCGACAAGAAGGCCCCGCAGGTCCAGGTGTCGATCAAGGCGCTGGAAGTGGCCGAAGAGAAGGAGCCATCGCGCAGTACGGCTCGTCCGATTCGGGCGCGACGCTGGGCGACATCCTCG
>NZ_BADD01000316.1 GCF_000333455.1 Rhodopseudomonas sp. B29 | reverse complement strand
CGCTGCGGATCGCCTCGATCGATTGTCCCGACTTGATCAGTTCGAGATACCAAAGCCCGTCGCTGACATCGCCGAACAGCACGCAGCCGGTGAGCTTGTCGCCGCGGATCACCAGCTTGCGATAGGTGCCGAGCCCCGGATCGCTGAGCACGATCTCCTCGGTGCCGGGGCTGCCGAGAAAATCGCCGGCGGAAAACAGCTCGACGCCGGAGACTTTCAGATTGGTCGCCAGCACCGAGCCGCGATACGCGCCATCGCGGCCGGACAGATGCGCCGCCAGCGCGCGGGCCTGCTCGTAGGCCGGCTCGACGAGACCGTAGCAGGCGCCGCGATGCTCGGCGCATTCGCCGATCGCGTAGATGCCGCTCTTCGAAGTCTGCAACTGATCGTCGATCAGAATGCCGCGCGCGGTCTCGATGCCGGCCGCGGCCGCGAGATCGATGTTGGGGCGGATGCCGGCGGCGACGACGACCAGGTCAGCCTCAAGGCGCGTCTCATCGGCGAGGCGCACCGCCTGCACCCGGCCGTCGCCTTCGATCGCCGCGGTCGAGGCTTCGAGCCGCACATTGATGCCCTTGGCCTCGACTGCCGTCTTCAACATCGCGCCGGCGCGGGCATCGAGCTGCCGCTCCATCAGCCGATCCATCAGATGCACGACGGTGACGTCGGCGCCGGCCTTGGCGAGGCCATAGGCCGCTTCGAGACCGAGCAGGCCGCCGCCGATCACCACGGCTTTGCGCCCCTGCGAGGCGGCCTGTTCGATCGCCGCCACATCGGCGAGATCGCGAAACGTGGTGACGCCGGGCAGATCCATGCCGGGCACGTTCAGCCGGATCGGCTTGGAGCCGGTGGCGATCACCAGTTTGGAGAACGGCAGCGTCGCGCCGGTGGCGAGGCGGACGCGGCGGATATCGGCGTCGATGGCTTTGGCGGCGGCGCTCTCGCCGTACAGCAGCGTGACGCCGCGATCGCGCCACCACTGCGCCGGGCGCAGCTCGATGTCGGTGCGCGAGACTTCCCGCGCCAGCACCGACGACAGCAGCACGCGATTATAGGCCAGCCGCGGCTCGTCGCCGATCACCGCAATGGCGTAGCGGCCGAGCGCGGTCTTGGCGAGCTCCTCCACCAGCCGCACCGCGGCCATGCCGTTCCCGATGATGACGAGCGGCTCACTCATGGCAGGGCCTCATGCTGCAGCAGTGCGCGTGCGCAAGAGCCTTCTTCACCCTCCCCTTGAGGGGGAGGGTCGGCACGCAGTCCGCGCAGCGGAGTGCGTGACGGGGTGGGGTGAGCCGCGGGCACAGCGGATGAACTCTTCGCCACCCCACCCCGCTCGCTGCGCGAGCGACCCTCCCCCTCCAGGGGAGGGTGAAGGGGAGCGCCGCCGACGTCCGAACCCCTGCGCGGTGTCGCAAGACTGATCATCATGCGCTCACGCCATACGCTCGGAAATC
>NZ_BADD01000317.1 GCF_000333455.1 Rhodopseudomonas sp. B29 | reverse complement strand
CACAAGGCGGCGGCGTGATCTCCTCCGCATTCGGGACCCGCCTTCGGGCGCTCCCCTCGCGTTCGTCATTCCGGGGCGCGCATAGCGCGAACCCGGAATCCAGAAGTTGTCGGCGCGAGATTCCGGGTTCGCAAGCTTCGCTTGCGCCCCGGAATGACGAGTGGATAGTTCTCCCGCTCCCTCTCCCGCTTGCGGGAGAGGGCCGGGGCGAGGGCGACGCGGGCACAGTGCCTGGGGATCCCCACCCCCGACCCCTCCCCGCAAGGGGGAGGGGAGGTCCGCTTCCTCGCTTCGAAACAGTCGTTAGTTCATTCTGCAATGGTTATGCATGACCAAACCCGGTGAGCAGTACTATCCGCCCGGCATCCGCTGGGATGTCGAGATCCCGCGCGGCACGTTGCCCGGGTTACTGGCGCAGGCGGCGCAAAACTACGGCGCGCGGCCGGCGCTGGAATTCCGCGATCGCCAGATCACTTACACCAAGCTCGAAGCGCTGGCCGAGACCGCCGCCGCGGCGCTGCTCGCCGCCGGCTACGGCAAGGGCTCGTCGGTCGCGCTGTTTCTCGGCAATACGCCCGATCATCCCATCAACTTCTTCGGCGTGCTCAAGGCCGGTGCCCGTGTCGTGCATCTGTCGCCGCTCGACGGTGAGCGCGCGCTGTCGCACAAGCTCAGCGATTCCGGCGCGCGGGTGCTGATCACCACCGATTCCGCCGCGCTGCTGCCGATGGCCGAGAAGTTTCTCGCCAAGGGTCTGCTCGATCGGCTGATCATTTGCGCCGATGCGACCTGGGGCGCCTCCGCGACGCCGCTGGCGCCGCTGCCGAACGATCCGCGGGTGATCACTTACGCCGACTTTGTCAAGGATGCGCCGAAGCCTGCGGCGTGGCCGGCGATCGCGCCGGACGACATCGCGCTGCTGCAATACACCGGCGGCACCACCGGTCTGCCTAAAGGCGCGATGCTGACCCACGGCAATCTCACCGCGGCCGAAGCCATCTTCAGCATCTGGTGGGCGCCGAACCGGCGCGACGGCGTGATCGAGCGCGTCATCTGCGTGCTGCCGCTGTTCCACATCTACGCGCTCACCGTGATCCTGCTACGCACGCTGCGCCAGGGTGATCTGATCTCGCTGCATCAGCGCTTCGACGTCGCGTCGATCTTCCGCGACATCGAAGAGAAGCGCGCGACGTCCTTCCCCGGCGTGCCGACGATGTGGATCGCACTCGCCAACGATCCGTCGCTGGAGAGCCGCGATCTGTCGTCGCTCGTCACCGCCGGCTCCGGCGGCGCGCCGCTGCCGGTCGAAGTCGCGCGGTTGTTCGAGCGCAAGACCGGTCTGTCGCTCAAGAGCGGCTGGGGCATGACCGAAACCTGTTCGCCGGGCACCGGCCATCCGCCGGAAGGGCCGGACAAACCGGGCTCGATCGGCCTGATGCTGCCGGGCATCGAACTCGACGTCGTTTCGCTGGAAGATACTTCGAAAGTCCTGAAGCCCGGCGAAGTCGGCGAGATCCGCGTCCGCGGCCCCAACGTCACCAAGGGTTATTGGAATCGGCCCGAGGAGTCGGCGCACAGCTTCGTCGGCGATTGGTTTCTCACCGGCGACATCGGCTATATGGACCAGGACGGTTACTTTTACCTGGTCGATCGCAAGAAGGACATGATCATCTCCGGCGGCTTCAACGTCTATCCGCAGATGATCGAGCAGGCGATCTACGAACATCCGGCGGTACAGGAAGTCATCGTCATCGGCGTGCCGGACAGCTATCGCGGCGAGGCCGCCAAAGCGTTCGTCAAGCTGCGGACCGGCGCACAGCCGTTCAGCATCGAGGACCTGCGGACCTTCCTCACCGGCAAGCTCGGCAAGCACGAGCTGCCGACGGCGGTGGAATTCCTCGACGAACTGCCGCGTACCACGGTGGGCAAATTGTCCCGCCACGAACTCCGCAATCAGCTGACCCCAGCCGAAACTCAAACCGTTCACGCATCCTAACAACCAGGAGTCATTCATGACCGAGGCCGTCATCGTTTCCACCGCGCGCACGCCGATCGGCAAGGCCTATCGCGGCGCCCTCAACGCCACAGAGGGCGCGACCCTGCTCGGCCACGCCATCGAGCACGCGGTGAAGCGCGCCGGCATCGACCCCAAGGAGGTCGAGGACGTGGTGATGGGCGCGGCGCTGCAGCAGGGCGCCACCGGCGGCAACATTGCCCGCAAGGCGCTGCTCCGCGCCGGCCTGCCGGTGACCACCGCCGGCACCACCATCGATCGTCAGTGCGCCTCGGGCCTGCAGGCGATGGCGCTGGCGGCGCGTTCGGTGATCTTCGACGGCGTCGAGATCGCGGTCGGCGGCGGCGGCGAGTCGATCAGCCTGGTGCAGAACGACAAGATGAACACCTTCCACGCCGTCGATCCGGCGCTCGAGGCGATCAAGGGCGACGTCTACATGGCGATGCTCGACACCGCCGAGACCGTGGCCAAGCGCTACAACATCTCGCGCGAGCGCCAGGACGAGTACTCGCTGGAGAGCCAGCGCCGCACCGCCGCCGCGCAGCAGGGCGGCAAGTTCAAGGACGAGATCGCGCCGATCTCGACCAAGATGGGCGTCGTCGACAAGGCCACCGGCGCTGTGTCGTTCAAGGACATCACGCTGTCGCAGGACGAAGGCCCGCGGCCCGATACGTCCGCCGAAGGCCTCGCCGGCCTGAAGGCCGTGCGCGGCGAGGGCTTCACCATCACCGCCGGCAATGCCAGCCAGCTCTCCGACGGCGCTTCCGCCACGGTGATCATGAGCGACAAGACCGCGGCCGCGAAGGGCCTCAAGCCGCTCGGCATCTTCCGCGGCATGGTCTCGCACGGCTGCGAGCCGGACGAGATGGGCATCGGCCCGGTGTTCGCGGTGCCGCGCCTGTTGAAGCGCCACGGCCTCACCGTCGACGATATCGGCGTCTGGGAGCTCAACGAAGCCTTCGCGGTGCAGGTGCTGTACTGCCGCGACAAGCTCGGCATCGATCCAGAGAAGCTCAACGTCAACGGCGGCGCGATCTCGGTCGGCCATCCCTACGGCATGTCGGGCGCGCGCCTCGCCGGCCACGCGCTGATCGAAGGCCGCCGCCGCAAGGCCAAGTACGCGGTCGTGACGATGTGCGTCGGCGGCGGCATGGGCTCGGCGGGTCTGTTCGAGATCGTGCAGTAACCAAACTAACAACGTCATTCCGGGGCGCGCGTAGCGCGAGCCCGGAATCCATAACCACCGCCGGGAGTATGGATTCCGGGCCTGCGCCCTAGAGGGCGCATCCCGGAATGACGAGGCGGGAGGCATTCGTTTCACAAGGAGGATCCGATGGATCTGAATTTCAGCAAGGAAGAGATCGCGTTCCGCGACGAGGTGCGGGCCTTCTTCAAGGACCACGTGCCGGCGAAGACCAAGCAGAAGCTCGTCGAGGGCCGTCATCCCAGCAAGGACGAGATGGTGGAGTGGTATCGCATCCTCCACAAGAAGGGCTGGGGCGTGACGCATTGGCCGGTCGAATACGGCGGCACCGGCTGGAGCAGCGTGCAGCACTACATCTTCAACGAAGAGCTGCAGGCGGCGCCGGCGCCGCAGCCGCTCGCCTTCGGCGTCTCGATGGTCGGCCCGGTGATCTACACGTTCGGCAGCGAGGAGCAGAAGAAGCGCTTCCTGCCGCGCATCGCCAGCGTCGAGGATTGGTGGTGCCAGGGCTTCTCCGAGCCCGGCTCGGGTTCCGACCTCGCGTCGCTGAAGACCAAGGCCGAGCGCAAGGGCGACAAGTGGATCATCAACGGCCAGAAGACCTGGACCACGCTGGCGCAATACGCCGACTGGATCTTCTGCCTGTGCCGCACCGATCCCAGCGCCAAGAAGCAGTCGGGCATCTCCTTCATTCTCGTCGACATGAAGTCGAAGGGAATCACGGTGCGTCCGATCCAGACCATCGACGGCGGCCACGAGGTCAACGAAGTATTCTTCGACGACGTCGAGGTGCCGATCGAGAATCTTGTCGGTGAGGAGAACAAGGGCTGGGACTACGCCAAGTTCCTGCTCGGCAACGAGCGCACCGGCATCGCCCGCGTCGGCATGTCGAAGGAGCGCATCCGCCGTATCAAGGATCTGGCCGCCAAGGTCGAGTCCGGCGGCAAGCCGGTGATCGAGGATCCGAAGTTCCGCGAACGGCTGGCCGCGGTCGAGATCGACCTCAAGGCGCTCGAACTCACTCAGCTCCGTGTGGTCGCCGATGAAGGCAAGCACGGCAAGGGCAAGCCGAACCCGGCGTCGTCGGTGCTGAAGATCAAGGGCTCCGAGATCCAGCAGGCGACCACCGAGCTTCTGATGGAAGTCATCGGCCCGTTCGCGGCGCCCTACGACGTGCACGGCGACGACGGCTCCAACGAGACGATGGATTGGACCGCGCAGATCGCCCCGAGCTACTTCAACAACCGCAAGGTCTCGATCTACGGCGGCTCCAACGAGATCCAGCGCAACATCATCACCAAGGCGGTGCTCGGGCTGTAAGGCCCCACCGCTGTCATTCCGGGGCGCTCACGAAGTGAGCGAACCCGGAATCCATAACCCCTGCCGGGAGTATGGATTCCGGGCCTGCGCCCCAAGGGGCGCATCCCGGAATGACGAACATGCGCGTTGGCGCGAGATCAGTTCCTGAATTCGAGGAAGCATCACCATGGATTTTGATTTGTCGGAGGAGCAGCGGCTTCTCAAGGAGAGCGTCGAGGGCCTGCTCAAGGGCTCTTACGATTTCGACAGCCGCAAGAAGTACGCCAAGGAGAACGGCGGCTGGAGCCGTTCGATGTGGGCCAAGTTCGCCGAGCAGGGCCTGCTCGGTCTGCCGTTCGCCGAGGAAGACGGCGGCTTCGGTGCCGGTGCGGTCGAGACCATGATCGTGATGGAAGCGCTCGGCCATTCGCTGGTGCTCGAGCCGTATCTGCCGACGGTGGTGATCGCCGGCGGCTTTCTGCGCCGCGCCGGCTCGGCCGAGCAGAAGGCCGCGCATCTGCCCGGCATCATCGACGGCAGCAAGACCTTCGCGTTCGCGCAGCTCGAGAAGAACTCGCGTTGGGATCTCGGCGACGTCTCCACCACCGCCAAGAAGAAGGGCGACGGCTGGGTCATCGACGGCGAGAAGTTCGTGGTGCTGAACGGCGAGGCTGCCGACACGCTGGTGGTCACCGCGCGTACCGCAGGCGGCCAGCGCGATCGCAATGGCGTCGGCGTGTTCCTGGTGCCGGCGAACGCCAAGGGCGTCACCAGGAAGGGCTATCCGACACAGGACGGCCTGCACGCGGCCGATATCACCTTCACCGGCGTCGAAGTCGGCGCCGATGCGGCGATCGGCGATGCGGCCAACGGCCTACCGCTGATCGAAGCGGTCGTCGACGATGCCCGCACGGCGCTGTGCGCCGAGGCGGTCGGCGCGATGGATGAATCGCTCACCACCACGGTCGAGTACATCAAGACCCGCAAGCAGTTCGGCGTGCCGATCGGCAGCTTCCAGGTGCTGCAGCATCGCGCCGCCGACATGTTCGTCGCCACTGAGCAGGCGAGATCGATGGCGATGTTCGCCACCATGGCGGCCGAGTTCGACGACGCCAAGGAGCGCGCCAACGCGGTCGCGGCCGCCAAGGTGCAGATCGGCAAGTCCGGCAAGTTCGTCGGCCAGCAGTCGATCCAGCTTCACGGCGGCATCGGCATGACCATGGAAGCCAAGATCGGCCACTACTTCAAGCGGCTGACCATGATCGAGCAGACCTTCGGCGACACGGATTATCACCTGACGCAAGTCAGCAATAGCGGCGGGTTGATCTGATCGTCTGCCTCCACGAGTCATTCCGGGGCGCTCACGAAGTGAGCGAACCCGGAATCTCTCTTCGCCATACCATCGAGATTCCGGGTTCGCGAGCTGCGCTCGCGCCCCGGAATGACTCCAAGAAACTTCTAGGAGCCCCGCCATGACCGCCAACCCGTTCGATCTCACCGGCAAGGTGGCCGTCGTCACCGGTTCGTCGCGCGGCATCGGGCGGGCGTCGGCGGAGCTGCTCGCCAAGCTCGGCGCCAAGGTGGTGGTGTCGAGCCGCAAGGCCGATGCGTGCGAGGAAGTCGCGGAGGGCATCCGCAAGGACGGCGGCGACGCCCACGTCATCGCCTGCAACATCTCGCGCAAGGCCGAGGTCGAGGCGCTGATCGACGGCACCAATGCCAAATACGGCAAGGTCGACATCCTGGTCTGCAATGCGGCGGTGAATCCGTATTACGGTCCGCTGCTCGACATCACCGACGAAGCCTTCGACAAGATCATGGCGTCGAACGTCAAGAGCAACATCTGGCTCTGCGCCAAGGCGATTCCGCAGATGGCCGAGCGCGGCTCCGGCTCGGTGGTGATCATCTCGTCGATCGGTGGCCTGCGCGGTTCGACCGTGATCGGCGCCTACGGCATTTCCAAAGCGGCCGACTTCGCGCTGTGCCGCAGCCTCGCCGGCGAATGGGGCCCCAAGGGCGTTCGCGTCAACGCCATCGCGCCGGGCCTGGTCAAGACCGACTTCGCCCGCGCGCTGTGGGAAGACGAAGCGCTGCTGAAGCGCCGCACCGCCGGCACCCCGCTGCGCCGCATCGGCGAACCCCACGAAATCGCCGGCGCCGTCGCGTATCTCGGCTCGGATGCCTCGACCTTCATGACCGGCCAGACCATCGTCATCGACGGCGGCGTGACGACGGCGTCGGTGTAGTTAGAAGTCTCCCGGTTGTCATTCCGGGGCGCTCACGAAGTGAGCGAACCCGGAATCTCTCTTAGCTACAATTCGGGATTCCGGGTTCGCGAGCTACGCTCGCGCCCCGGAATGACGAACGATAAGCCTGTAGCTTGTAGGGTGGGCAACAGCTTGTAGGGTGGGCAAAGGCGCGGAGCGCCGTGCCCACGCGAACTCGCTCAGCGCCCGTGTCGCCCCTCACCCCACCCCTCTCCCCGCAAGAGCGGGGCGAGGGAGCAAGCCGGCACGAGTTGTTAGTCCGCTACACTGTTTCCGGTACCTTCGCCCCCGCCACGATCTTGCGCAGCTCCGGCAGGCACGAGCCGCAATTCGTCCCGGCGCGGAGCGCCGTGCCGATGGCTTCGACGCTGGTGGCCGCGCCGCTTTCGATCGCGTCGCGGATGGTGCTGAGGCCGACGCCGAAGCAGGCGCAGACGGTGGGGCCGCAATCGGCGAGGCCGGCGGTCGAGCGTCCCGACAACACGGCGCGGCGGTCGCGCGGCTCGACCGCGTCGGTCTCGAACAGCGCCTTGACGGCATCCCAGCTCGGCGCGGTCGCGGTCGGGCCGATGAACAGGCAAAACACCAGTCGCCCCTCATCGAAGGCCGCGAGCCGCAGCACGCCATGCGGCTCGTCGAGATATTCGGCGACTTCGACGCCGTCGCCGATCTGTGCGCTCGCCCAGTCGCGCCACTGCGCCAGCGGCGCGTCGCTGGCGAGCAGCACGCCATGGCCGCCGCGCAAGCTTACGCGCGCCCACCAGGTGTCGTCCGGCAGCGCCAGCCTGTCCCGTGCCAGCACGAAGCCGCAGCTCGCAAACGTAACGCTCGCGATCGCCGCCGGCGTCGCCTTGGCTTCCGGCTGGCCGGAAAACGGATCGGTGACCGGCGTCACCAGCGCGCCGACGCGCGCCATGCCGGCGGTGTCGCCGCTCCAGTGAATCGGCGCGAACACCGAGCCGTCGCGCTGCCCGGCGCTGACGCGGACGCGCAGCACACAGGCGCCGTAGCTCGTCGACACGCGCGCGAAGCCACTGTCGCGCACGCCGTAGAGCGCCGCATCGTGCGGGCTGACTTCGACGAACGGCTCCGGCAGATGCGCGCCGAGCCGCGGGCTGAGGCCGCTGCGCGTCATGGTGTGCCACTGGTCGCGGATGCGGCCGGTGTTCAGCACCAGCGGATAGCGTCCCGTCGGCGCAGCGCGTGGCGCCGGCGGCTCCGGCGCGATCAGCCGCGCCTTGCGATCCGGCGTGTAGTAATTGCCTCGCGCAAAGAACCGCGAGTCGGCGAGCGGCTGGCCGGCGGGCGCCGGCCATTGCACCGGATCGAGCGCGTTGAAGGCCTGCTCGCTGAGCTGCGCCAGAGCGCCGATGTCGAAGTCGCGGCTGCCGTTGTTCTCGAATGCCGACAGTGCCGCGTGCTCGCGGAAGATGTCGGCGGCCGACTGATACGTGAAGGCGTTGCCAAAACCCAACCGCTGCGCCACCTGGCTGACGATCCACCAGTCGGGCTTGGCTTCGCCCGGCAGCGGCAGGAACGCGCGCTGCCTGGAGATGCGGCGCTCGGAGTTGGTGACGGTGCCGTCCTTCTCGCCCCACGCCGCCGCCGGCATCAGCACATGCGCGCCGGCCGCGACGGTGTCGTTGCTGATTACGTTTTCCGAGATCACCAGCAGGTCGAGCTTGCGAAGGGCATCGCGGACATAGTCGGCGCGCGGCAGCGAAACCGCCGGATTGGTCGCCATCACCCACAGCGCCTTGATCTCGCCGCGCGCAATGGCGTCGAACAACTGCACCGCCTTGAGGCCCTCGCGCTGCGCCATGTTCGACGCGCGCCAGAAACGGCCGACGCGATCGATCGACTCCGGATCAAAGCCCATGTGGGCGGCGAGCTGGTTGGCGAGGCCGCCGACCTCGCGTCCGCCCATCGCGTTGGGCTGGCCGGTGAGTGAGAACGGCCCCATGCCGGGCCTGCCGATGCGGCCGGTGGCAAGGTGGCAGTTGATGATCGCATTGACTTTATCGGTGCCTTGCGCCGACTGATTGACGCCTTGCGAATAGCAGGTGACGACCTTGTCAGTGGCGCGGAACAGATCGAAGAAGCGGGCAACGTTAGCCTCGCTCACGCCTGTGGCCGCCGCCGTCGCTGCCACGCTCGGGGCGATCTCTCGCGCCCGTAGCAACGCCTCGACGAAGCCGGTCGTATGCGCATCGAGATAGTTGCGATCCAGCGCGCCCGTTTCGGCAAGATGCACCAGCAGCCCGCTAAACAGCGCGGTGTCCATGCCGGGCGCCACCGGCAGATGCAGATCGTCGTCCTCGACGCTCGCGGTGCGGCGCGGATCGATCACCACGATACGGGCGCCCCGCGCCCGCTTGTTGGCCAGCATGCGCTGATACAGAACCGGATGACACCACGCCGCGTTGGAGCCGACCAGTACGATGAGATCGGCCTCGTCGAGATCGGCATAGCTGCCCGGCACGGTGTCGCTGCCGAAGGCGCGGCGATGGCCGGCGACCGATGAGGCCATGCACAGCCGCGAATTAGTGTCCACGTTGGCCGAACCGATGAAGCCTTTCATCAGCTTGTTGGCGACGTAGTAGTCTTCGGTGAGGAGTTGCCCGGACAGATAGAACGCCACCGAGTCCGGACCATGCTTGGCGATGATATCGGCGAAGCCGTCCGCCACCCGCGTCAGCGCGTCGTCCCACGACGCCCGCGCCATCGTGCCATCATCGCCACGCACCATTGGATGCAGCAGCCGCGTGTCGAGCGCCAGCGTTTCGCCGAGCGCCGAGCCTTTCGAGCACAGCCGGCCGAAATTCGCCGGATGCTCCGGATCGCCACTGATCGCCGCGCCGCCGAGGCCGTCGGGTTTGGCGAGGACGCCGCAGCCGACGCCGCAATAGGCACAGGTGGTGCGGACTGCGGGGGGATGCTGCGCCGACGCGTTCATCAGTAGACGTCCTGCTGATAGCGGCCGTGCTTCTTCAGGTCGGAGACGAAGGCAATGGCTTCGGCCTGCGTGCGTGCACCGTGCTGGGCGACGATATCGACCAGCGCCAGCTCGACATCCTTGGCCATGCGCTTTGCGTCGCCGCACACATAGATGTTGGCGCCCTCGGTGATCCAGCTCCACAGATCGCGGCCGACTTCGCGCATGCGGTCCTGCACGTAGATCTTCTCGCTGCCGTCGCGCGACCACGCCAGCGACAGGCGTGTCAGCAGACCCGAGCGCTTCATCGCATTGAGTTCGTCGTCGTAGAAGAAATCGCAGGCCGAGCGCTGATGGCCGAAGAACAGCCAGTTCTTGCCGGGCGCCTGCACGGCCTGCCGCTCGTGCAAGAAGGCCCGGAACGGCGCGACGCCGGTGCCGGGGCCGACCATGATGATCGGCTGATTGGCATCGGCGGGCAGGGCGAAGTTGTGCGCCTTCTGCACATAGACGCGGACCGTGTCGCCGGGAGCGACGCGCTCGGCGAGGCCGGTCGAACAGACGCCGAGGCGCTGGCGCTTGCCAATGACGTAGCGCACGCAATCGACGGTGAGCGACAACCGGCCGGGGATGGTCTTCGGCGACGACGAGATCGAATACAGCCGCGGCTGCAGCGGATCGAGCGCCTCGACGAAGGCTTCGGGATCGGGCCGTATGCCGGGAAACTTCTCCAGCGCCGCCAGCACGTCGAGCGTCGCGGCATCGCCGTGCGGGTCTTCGCCATTTGCCAAAGCGCGTGCGGTTTTTCTCTTGTCGCCGCCGGTGATGTAGCTGATCAGCTGGAACAGCATGTCGGGCGCCGGCGACAGCGATACGCTGTCGATCAGCACCTCGCGCAACGTGCGGCCGCCGATCGGAAAATCGGCCGGCGCGCCGAGCGCCTTGATCACCTGATCGACCAGCGCCGGATCATTCAGCGGAAACAGCCCGAAAGAGTCGCCGACCTCGTAGGCGAGGCAATCTTCGAGCTCGAACTCGATGTGCCAGGTCTCCTTTTCGGACGCGCCCTTGTTGAGCCGGCGCCGCGATAGCACTGTCGCGGTCGCGGGGTTATCGCGCGAGGTGCCGCGCGGCGGCAGCGTCGATGGCACCGCGGGCGCCGCATCGGCGACGGCCGGCGAGCTGTCCGGCTTCGGCGCGCTGCCGATCTGCTCGGCCAGCGACTTGACCATGCGGGCAGTGTCCTTGCCGCCGGGCGCGCACAGGTTCAGCCGCGTTTCCTTGCCCTCGAAGATCGCCGCCGAGTAGTTGCGGCAGTCGTAGCCGCATTGGCCGCAGTCCTGCTGGGCCATCGCGGCCATCAGCTTCCAACGCAGCGGCTTGCCTTCGGCGAGCTGCATGCGCTCGCCGATCGGCAGCGTCTGGTCGTGCCACGGCGCGCCGCCGTCGTCGTCCTCCGCGGCCGTGCCTGGTGCCGGGCCTCCGGCGAGCAGCGACGCGGCCTGATCGGGCGAAAGCGCAGTAACGCCGGCGCCATCGAGCGACACCAGCCCAGCGAAGAAGCCGTTGAGCCAGGCGCGTTGCTCCTCGGAGAACGGCGCGGTCTCCGGGATCAGCATCGGGATCGGCGGCGGCATATTCTGGCTCATGCCGTGGTCTCCGGCTCTCGGGCAAACATCTGCTTCAGCGCCGCCGCGTCGTGGCGGCGGGTGAAGTCGAGGAAGCTTTCGGCGGAAGAGTGCCGCTGCGCCAGGTACACGCTCAGCATGTGCTCGATCACGCGCGGCGCATCCTCCTGCTTGACGTCACGCAGCACCTCGGTGCCGATTGCGGCGCGCTCGCCGAACGCGCCGCCGACGTGGATGTGAAAGCCGTTGACGCTGTCTTCGTCCGAGATTGCGACGCGGGCGCCGATCAGGCCGATGTCGCCGATGTAGTGCTGGGCGCAGGTGTTGTGGCAGCCGGTGACGTGGATGTTGATCGGCGTGTCGAGCGTCACGCGCGGCTCGCACCACTGCGCGATGGCCTCGGCGGTCTCCTTGGTCTGCGCCGCGCCGAAGCGGCAGCCGGTGGCGCCGGTGCAGGCGATCAGTCCGGCGCGAAGCGGGCTGGCATCGATCGCGAGGCCCAGCGCCAGGATGGCAGCGGTCGCCTCGACCACCCGCGCATCGGCAACGCCGGAGACGAGCAGGTTCTGCCACACGGTGAGGCGGATATCGCCGTCACCAAAGCTGCGCGCGATCTCAGCAAGGCCGCGCATCTGCGCGCTGGTCAGCTTGCCGAGCGGCAGCCGCAGGCCGATCCAGTTCAGTCCGTCCTGCTTCTGCTTGTGTACGCCGATATGAGCGCTGCGATCCTGCGCCGGCCGCGGCTGCGCGGCTTCGGCCGGTACGCGCAGCAGCTTTCGGCCGAGCCGCTCCTCGACGAGTCCCAAAAACTTGTCGAAGCCGAACGCATCGAGCACGTATTTCAGCCGCGACTTGTTGCGGTCGGTGCGGTCGCCGTGTTCGATAAACACGCGGATGATCGCGTCGGCAACTTCGGTGGCTTCGTCCGGCGGCACCATCACGCCGGTGTCGCGGGCAAAATCCTTGTGGCCGGTGATGCCGCCGAGCGCGAGGCGAAACCACACGCCGGGCGCGGCGCCGTGGCCATCGCCGATCTGCACTGCCTGGAAAGCGATGTCGTTTGTGTCTTCCAGAGTCGGGATCAGTCCGCCGCCGTCGAACGCCACGTTGAACTTGCGCGGCAGGCCGAACAACGTGCGTTCGTTGAGAATGTGGAAGTGCCATTCGCGCGCGTAAGCCCGGGTGTCGAGCAGCTCCTGCGGATCGATGCCGGCGGTCGCCGAGCCGGTGACGTTGCGGATGTTGTCGGCGCCCGAGCCGCGCGACCACAGGCCGAGGCTTTCGATGCCCTCGATCAGCTTGACGGCGTTCTTCGGCTCGATCTCGCGCATCTGCAGATTGGCGCGCGTGGTGACGTGCGAATAGCCGCCCGCGTAATTATCAGCGATATCGGCGAGGCCGGCCATCTGCCACGAACTCAGCACGCCGTTGGGAATGCGCAGGCGGCACATGTAGGAGGTCTGCGCCGGCGCGACGTAGAACAGGCCGTAGTAACGCCAGCGGAAATTATCCGCCGGCTTCGGCGCCGCGTTGGCCTTGGCCTGCTGCTTCAGCCGCGCATAGGCGTCGAACGGATGTTCGTCGCGCTTCCACTTCTCCTGCTCGCTGAGCTTCTTGCCGGCGGCGACCACGCGATCCTGCGCTTCGAGGTGAATCGCGTCCGGGCCGCTCGGCTTGGCGCTGCCGCCGGCGGGCAGGGTGCCGCGCGCCGCACGCGCTGCGGTCAGGCCCGAGGCGAAGCCCTGCAGATAGCGCTTCTGATCGCCGGTGAATTCACTTCCCATCATGCCCTCAAGCTGCGATCCC
>NZ_BADD01000318.1 GCF_000333455.1 Rhodopseudomonas sp. B29 | reverse complement strand
CGAGTCGCAGGCATTTCGCACCGGTCGGGACCTGCCCGGCGACTGGTGGTCGGTCTTTCGCAACCGACAGATCAACGAGTTTGTCGCCGAAGCGCTCCAAAATCATCCGGACCTCGCAGCGGCGCAGGCCGCGCTGCGGGCGGCGCGCGAAAACGTGCTGGCCGAACAGGGGGCGCTGTTCCCGCAGGTTTCGGCGAGCAGCAGCGCCACGCGGGAGCTGGTGTCGCCCGCGAGTCTCGGCCAATCCGGCTCTGGCAGCTTGTTCAACCTCTACAATGCCAGCGTAAGCGTCAGCTACACGCTCGATGTCTGGGGCGGCACGCGTCGCCAGGTCGAATCGCTCCAGGCGCAGGCCGAGTATCAGCGCTTCCAGCTCGAAGCGAGCTATCTCAGTCTCACCGCGAACGTCGTTACCGCGGCGATCAACGACGCTTCGCTGCGCGCCCAGATCGATGCCACCAACGACATCATCAAGGCCGAGCAGGAGCAGCTCACGCTGATCCAGCGTCAGTTCGATCTCGGGGCAGTCGCCCGTTCGGATGTCCTGTCGCAGCAATCCACCCTGGCTCAGACGCAGGCGACCCTGCCGCCGCTGGAGAAGCAGCTCGCCCAGCAGCGCAACCAACTGATGGCGTATCTCGGGCGCTTACCAAGCCAGGATCGCGGCGAACACGTCAGCCTCGCCAGCCTCACGCTTCCGCGCAATCTTCCGGTCAGCGTGCCCTCGGCGCTGGTCCGCCAGCGCCCCGACATCGCCGCGGCCGAAGCCAGCCTGCACAAGGCCACCGCAACCGTCGGCGTCGACATCGCCAACATGCTGCCTCAGCTCAAGCTCACCGGCAGCTACGGCGGCACCAGTCTGACGCCGGACAAGCTGTTCTCACCGAGTTCGGCGGCCTGGAGCCTCGCCGGTAGTGCCGCCCAGACTGTGTTCGACGGCGGCACGCTGTTCCACGACAAGGAAGCGGCGATCGCGCTCCGCGAGCAGGCCTTAGCCACTTACAAGAGCACGGTGATCACCGCGTTCCAGAACGTCGCGGATTCGCTGCGCGCGATCCAGGCGGACGCCAAGACCCTGAAATCGCAGCTCGCCTATGAACGCGCCTCGCAGGACAATCTGGCGATCTCCCGGTCGCAATATCTGTCCGGAGCCGTGACGTATCCTTCGGTCCTTACGGCTCAGCAGAATTATCAGCAGGCAGTCATCGCCCGCGTCAAGGCTCAGGCGGCTCGCTTCAGTGATACGGCGGCTTTGTACCAGGCGCTCGGCGGCGGCTGGTGGAATCGCATGGATGAGACTGCGCAGGCGTTCCCGCGCACGCAAGCGGGTTTGTTACAGAGCAACTGATCGAGGATCGGCCGAGCGCTCGCGGCGATGCCCGATGGCCCGCCGTGCGCCCGCGGACAGGAGAGTTAGGAATGAAGAAGCGCATGATCATCATGCTGGCTGTCGTCGGCCTCGTGTTCGGCGCGCTGTATGGCTTTCAGACCTTCAAGGCGAGCATGATCAAACAGGCGCTGGCATCACTGCGCGACCCGCCGCAGACGGTTGCCACGACGGAAGCGAAAGTCATGCCGTGGCAGACCACCATCAAGGCGGTCGGCAGCGTGCGTGCGGAAAAGGGCGCGGATCTGGCACTCGAGACCGCCGGCACAGTGTCCGAGCTGAATTTCAAATCGGGCGACGACGTTCAGGCGGGGCAAGTGCTGATGCGGTTGCGCGCCGACGACGACATCTCCNANCTCGACTCGCTGAAAGCGACGGCCGATCTCAACGCCATCATCCTGAAGCGTGGACAGGAACAGATCAAAATCCACGCCGTCAGCCCAGCGACGGTGAACAGCGACGTCGCAAACTTGAAAGAAGCGGTGGCTCAAGTTCCGGACCACAAGCCGTCGTCAACAAGAAGATTCTGAGGGTCCGTTCTCGGGGGGCTTGGCATTCGCTCGGTCGATCTCGGCCAGTATCTCGCCGCCGGCACCACCGTGGTCACGCTGCAATCGCTCGATCCCGTATTCATCGACTTCTATCTGCANCAGCAGGCACTCGCCAGCATCAAGACCGGCCAGGGCGTCAAGGCGCGGGTGGATACTTACCCGGGCGTCGCGTTCGACGGGAAGATTGCGGCGATCAACCCCAAGGTCGACAGCACCTCGCGCAACGTGCAGGTCCGGGCCGAATTCGCCAATCCCGATCGCCGGCTGGTCCCCGGCATGTTCGCGACCGTCGAGATTCTGGTTGGTGATCCGGACCAGCTGGTGACGTTGCCGCAGACTGCGATCACCGAGAATCCCTACGGCGACGTCGTGTTTCTGGTCGAGAAGAACGACAAGGCGAGCACCGGCCTCGCCGTCAAGCAGGTGTTCGTCAAGACCGGCGAGACGCGCGGCGACCAGATCGCCGTCACTTCCGGCGTGCAGACCGGCGATCAGGTCGTGATCGCCGGCCAGATGAAATTGCACAACGGATCGCAGGTGAAGGTGAACAACGCGGTGCTCCCCACCGACAACGCCAACCCTAAAATCGTCGATCGCTGAGCGGAGCCGCCATGTCCTCCTTCACCGACATTTTCATTCGTCGGCCGGTTCTGGCGATCGTCGTCAGTCTGATGATTCTGGTGCTCGGGTTACGGGCGATGAGCGGGATGCCCATCCTGCAATATCCGCGAACCCAGAACGCCATCGTCACCGTGACGACCAGCTACCCGGGAGCCGATCCCGACGTCATCGCCGGGTTCATCACCCAGCCGTTGGAAAACGCCGTCGCGCAGGCGAACGGCATCGACTACATGACCTCGACCAGCACCACCGGAACCAGCACGATCACCGTCAATCTCCGGCTCAACTACGACACCGGAAAGGCACTCACCGAGATCAACACCAAGGTCAATTCGGTGCTCAACCAGCTGCCGTCCGGCACCCAGCAGCCGGTGCTGACCGTAAAGATCGGTCAGACCATCGACTCGATGTATATCGGCTTTCGCAGCGACGTGATCGACAGCAATCAGATCACCGACTATCTGCTGCGCGTGGTGCAGCCGAAGCTGCAGGCGGTGGAAGGCGTTCAGACCGCGGAATTGCTCGGCGCCAAGACCTTCGCCATGCGGGCCTGGCTCGATCCGGTCCGACTCGCCGCCTACGGCGTGACGGCGAGCGACGTCTCCACCGCGCTCTCCAACAACGACTACATCGCAAGTCTCGGCAATACCAAAGGCCAGATGGTGCAGGTCAATTTGACCGCCTCCACCAGCCTGCACAATGTCGACCAATTCAAGAAGCTGATCGTCAAGCAGGCCAACGGTGCCATCGTTCGTCTGCAGGACGTCGCCAACGTCACGCTCGGCGCGGACGACTACGAATCGGCGACGATGTTCAACGGCCGGCAGTCGGTCTATATCGGCATCCAGATTGCGCCGTCGGCAAATCTGCTGGACGTCATCAAGGGTGTGCGGGCCGCGCTGCCGGGGATCGAGCAGCAATTGCCCAACGGTCTGACGATGGGCGTGATCTACGACAGCTCCGCCTTCGTCAACAGTTCGATCAACGAGGTGATCCACACGCTGGTGGAGGCATTGGCGATCGTCACGCTGGTCGTGTTCGCGTTCCTCGGCTCGTGGCGCTCGGTGATGATCCCCGTCATCGCGATCCCGCTGTCCCTGATCGGCACCTTCCTGATGATGCTGGTATTCGGATTCAGCATCAATCTGCTGACGCTGCTGGCGCTGGTGCTGGCGATCGGCCTCGTGGTCGACGACGCGATCATCGTCGTCGAGAGCGTCAACCACCACATGGAAGAGGGGATGACGGCGCGAGAGGCGGCGTTCGCCGCCGCCCGGCAGCTCGCCAACCCAATCATCGCGATGACCGTGGTACTGATCGCAGTCTATGTTCCGATCGGCTTTCAGGGCGGCCTGACCGGCGCGCTGTTCACTGAATTCGCCTTCACACTGGTGGGCGCGGTGACGATCTCGGCGGTCGTGGCGCTGACGCTTACACCGATGATGTCGGCGCACATGCTCAAGCCGGTCGACCACGCCGGCGGCGACCTGGAGTCGCGCATGGTGCTCGCAGTCGACCGGGTGATGAGCCGCGTGACGAACGCCTATTCGCGTTCGCTGACCGGAGCACTCAACTATCTGCCGGTGATCGCCGTGTTCGCCGTCCTGGTGTTGAGCAGCGTGTATTGGCTGTACGGCTCCGCCCAGAGCGAGCTGGCTCCCGAAGAGGATCAGGGCATCATCCTGGCGCAGAGCATCTCGGCCCCGGATGCGACGCTGCAGCAGAAGCTGCTCTACACGCAGCAGACCTACGACATCTTCAAGAAGCACCCGGAGACCGAGGCCGTGTTCCAGGTGGAATCGTCGTCGACCAGCATCGCCGGCTGGGTGTTGAAGCCGTGGGACGAGCGCAAGGCGACCACCAAGACGCTGCAGCCGATGATTCAGCAGGAACTGAACAACGTGGCGGGTCAGAAGATCGTCGCGTTTCAGCAGTCTCCGTTGCCGGGATCGAACGGTCTGCCGATGCAGATGGTGATCGGTACCTCCGACGGCTTCGACAAGCTGAATCCGGTGGCGCAAAAATTCATGCAGGACGCCCTGAACACGGGCCTGTTCATCTTTCTCAACAACGACCTCAAGATCGATCAGCCGCAGGCTTCGGTCGTCATCGATCGCGAAAAAACCTCACTGCTCGGCCTGAAAATGAGCGACGTCGGCGGCGCGCTGTCCAGTCTGCTGGGCGGCGGTTACGTCAACTACTTCAGTCTCGACGGACGCTCCTACAAGGTGATTCCGCAGGTGCAGCAGGACGCGCGGCTGAACCCCAAACAGGTTCTCGACTATTACATCCGCGCGTCGGACAACACGATGGTGCCGCTGTCGACCGTGGCGAAGATCGAGACCAAGACCGTTCCGGAATCCTTGAATCACTTCCAGCAGGTCAACGCCGCGACGATTTCAGGCGTCGTGGCGCCGGGCGTATCGACCGGCGAAGCGATCGCGGCTCTGAAAGATCTCGCCAACCGCACATTGCCGGCCGGCTACACCCTCGATTTCGGCGGTGCGTCGCGGCAATTCGTGCAGGAGAGCGGCGGCTTCGTCACGACCTTTGCGTTCGCGCTGATCGTGATCTTCTTGTCGCTGGCCGCGCTGTTCAACAGCTTCCGCGACCCGGTCGTCATCCTGCTGTCGGTACCGATGTCGCTCGCCGGCGCGCTGATCTTCATCAGCATCGGCATCGGCGGCGCCAGCATCAACATCTACACCCAGGTCGGCCTGACGACGCTGATGGGCTTGATCAGCAAGCACGGCATCCTGATGCTGGAAGTCGCCAACGAAGAGCAGATCGCCGGCAAATCGAAACGCGACGCCATCATTGCGGCGGCAACGCTGCGACTGCGGCCGATCCTGATGACGACGGCCGCCATGGTGCTCGGCGTGGTGCCGCTCATCATCGCCTCCGGCGCGGGCGCGGCCGCGCGCTACAATCTGGGTCTGGTGATCGGGACCGGGCTTGCGATCGGAACCTTGTTCACGCTCTACGTCGTGCCGGCCGCCTATGTCCTGCTCGCCAAGACCCATTCGGCCGAGCAGGAAGCCGGTGCCGTCGAGGTCGCGGCGCATCCGGCAGGCGCCGAGGGAGGGGCCTGACCCGGCAATCCAAGGGTACAAAAGCGGCGCGAGATCGCGTAAGAGGGCGGGAGACGCCACGAAAACCCGAGCCGCGTAAGTCGTGAACGCTCCGCCTTTCAGATTTTCCGTCGCACCGATGATGGATTGGACCGACACGCATTGCCGCGTGTTCCATCGGCTGCTGTCGCGTCGGGCGCTGCTCTACACCGAGATGGTGACCACCGGCGCGGTGATCCACGGCGATCGGAAGCGGCTGCTCGGCTTCGACGCCTGCGAGCATCCGGTGGCGCTGCAGCTCGGCGGCTCGAACCCGCGTGATCTCTCGCAGTCGGCGACCATCGGCGAGGATTTCGGCTACGACGAAATCAACATCAATGTCGGCTGCCCGTCCGATCGGGTGAAGGAAGGCCGCTTTGGCGCCTGCCTCATGGCCGAGCCGCAGCTGGTCGCCGAGGGCGTGGCGGCGATGAAGCAGGCGGTACGTGTGCCGGTGACGGTGAAGTGCCGCATCGGCATCGATGATCAGGATTCCGAGGTCGCGCTCGATGCTTTGGCGCGTGCGGTGGTCGCCGCCGGCGCCGACGCGCTGATCGTGCACGCCCGCAAGGCGTGGCTGAACGGCCTGTCGCCGAAGGAAAACCGCGACATCCCGCCGCTCGATTACGACCGCGTCTATCGGCTGAAGCAGGCGCTGCCGAACGTGCCGATCATCATCAACGGTGGCATCAAGAGCATTGCCGAAGCCAAGCAGCATCTGGCTCATGTCGATGGCGTCATGCTCGGGCGGGCTGCGTATCAGGACCCGTGGCGACTGCTCGAGGTCGATCCGGAGCTGTTTGACGAAACTGCGCCATTTGCCGCCATGGGCGACGCGCTCGAAGCGTTGATCCCCTACATCGAGGCGCAGCTGGCGAAGGGTGTTCGCTTGCACTCGATCACCCGCCACATCATCGGCGCCTATCAGGGCGTGCCGGGCGCGCGGGCGTTTCGGCGTTATCTCGCTGAATTCGGCGTCAAGCCGGACGCCGATGCGGATGTGCTCTTGAAGGCCATGGTTGCGGTGCGCGACCGGGTGCCCGCCGAAGCCGCCTGATCGTTCGATCGCAATGGAGGGTCGCGTCGATTACTTCGCCGCGACCTTCTGCTTGCGCCATGCCAGATGCACGGCGCAATTGCAGCCGGCGGGATGCGACGCCAGCGCACCGTTTTCACTATCAGACGCATCATTCGCTGCGAGTCGCAGCTCGCCGGTCGGCGCCAGCGGCGGCATGCCGGTGTCGTCGACTGCTGAGGCGGCGTTAGCCGGCGCCGGAATGTAGTTCAGCACGGACGCCAGCCAGCGTTCGGCGGTGGCGACCGTCCAGCCTTTGCGCGTGGCGTAATCCTCGACCTGGTCGCGCTCGACCTTGCCGACGCCGAAATACGCACTCTGCGGATGGCTGAAATACAGCCCCGACACGGAAGAGCCGGGCCACATCGCGTAGCTCTCGGTGAGCGTGACGCCGGTGCTGCGCTCGGCGTCGAGCAGCTTGAACAGCGTTGCCTTCTCGGTGTGGTCGGGCTGCGCCGGATAGCCCGGGGCGGGGCGAATACCTTGATACTTCTCCAGGATGAGATCGTCAGGCGACAGGGTCTCGTCCGGCGCGTAGCCCCAGAATTCGCGGCGCACGCGGGCGTGCATGCGTTCGGCGAAGGCTTCGGCGAGACGGTCGGCCAGCGCCTTGACCATGATCGACGAGTAGTCGTCGCGCTCGGCCTTGAACTTGTCGGCGATCACGTCCTCGCCGATGCCGGCGGTGACGACAAAGCCGCCGATGTAGTCGGCGACGCCGCTGCCAACCGGCGCAATGAAATCGCTCAGCGCGGCGTTGGCGCGGCCTTCGCGCTTGTCGAGCTGCTGACGCAGCGTGTGCAGCGCGCCGATCGAGGCGTCGCGCCGATCGTCGGCATAGACGATGATGTCGTCGCCGACCGCATTCGCCGGCCAGAAGCCGATGGTGGCGTTGGCGGTGAACCAGTTCTCGGTGACGATGCGGTCCAGCATCTTGCGCGCATCGGCATACAGCGACCGCGCCGCTTCGCCGACCTTGGCGTCGTCGAGGATCGCCGGATATCGGCCGTGCAGCTCCCAGGTCTGGAAGAACGGCGTCCAGTCGATGTAGTCGACCAGTTCGGCGAGCGAGTAGGCGCTGAAGGTCTTGGTGCCGATGAAGCTCGGCTTCACCGGCTTGGTCGCAGCCCAATCGATCTTGGTGGCGTTGGCGCGCGCCGCCGCCAGCGGCAGCCGCTTCTTGTCGGCCTGGGCGCGGTGATGCGCGGCGGTGATCTTGGCGTAGTCGGCGCGCACGTCGGCCGCATAGGCGGCGCTCTTCTCGCGCGACAGCAGCGAGGAAGCGACGCCGACGGCGCGGCTGGCGTCGTTGACATGCACTACGACGCCGGCCGGGTAGGCGGGATCGATCTTCACCGCGGTGTGGACGCGGCTGGTCGTGGCGCCGCCGATCAGCAGCGGCGTCTTGAGGCCGTTGCGCTGCAACTCGCCGGCGAGAAAGCTCATCTCGTCGAGCGACGGCGTGATCAGGCCGGACAGGCCGACGATGTCGGCGTTCTCGGCCTTGGCGGTTTCGATGATCTTCGAAGCCGGCACCATCACGCCGAGGTCGATGACCTCGAAATTGTTGCACTGGAGCACGATGCCGACGATGTTCTTGCCGATGTCGTGGACGTCGCCCTTGACGGTCGCGAGCACGATCTTGCCGGCGGAGGAACTCTCGCCGGCGCCCTTGCCGGCGGCGAGGTTGGCGGCCTTCTCGGCCTCCATGAACGGCATCAAGTAAGCGACCGCCTGCTTCATCACCCGGGCCGACTTCACCACCTGCGGCAGAAACATCTTGCCGTCGCCGAACAGGTCGCCGACCACGTTCATGCCGGCCATCAGCGGGCCTTCGATCACGTGTAGCGGCCGCTCCGCCTTGGCGCGGGCTTCCTCGGTGTCGGTCTCGATGTATTCAGTAATGCCGTGCACCAGCGCGTGGCTGAGCCGCTGCTCCACCGGCCACGAGCGCCAAGCGAGGTCCTGCTCCTTCTGTTGCTTGCCCTGGCCGCGATACTTGTCGGCGAGCGCAAGCAGCCGCTCCGGCGCGCCGGGATCGCGGTTGAGGATGACGTCCTCGCAGACCTGGCGCAGTTCGGGATCGATGTCGTCGTACACGATCATCTGGCCGGCGTTGACGATGCCCATGTCCATGCCGGCCTTGATGGCGTGATACAGGAACACCGAGTGCATCGCCTCGCGCACCGGCTCATTGCCGCGGAACGAGAACGACAGGTTCGATACGCCGCCCGAGACGTGGGCATGTGGCAGGTTCTCACGGATCCAGCGCGTTGCCTCGATAAAATCGACGCCGTAGTTGTTATGCTCCTCGAGGCCGGTGGCGATCGCGAAGATGTTCGGATCGAAGATGATGTCTTCCGGCGGGAAGCCGACGCGCTCGACCAGGATGTCGTAGGCGCGTTTGCAGATCTCGGTCTTTCGCGCGTAGGTGTCGGCTTGGCCCTGTTCGTCGAACGCCATCACGACGACGGCGGCGCCGTGACGGCGCGCGATGCCGGCCTCGTGAATGAACTTGTCCTCGCCTTCCTTCAGCGAGATCGAGTTCACCACCGGCTTGCCTTGGATGCACTTCAGGCCAGCTTCGATCACCGCAAACTTCGACGAGTCGACCATCACCGGCACCTTGGCGATGTCCGGCTCGGCGGCGACGAGGTTGAGGAAGGTGACCATGGCAGCTTCTGAATCCAGAAGCCCTTCGTCCATGTTGACGTCGATGATCTGGGCGCCGTTCTCGACCTGATCGCGCGCCACCTGCAGCGCGGCGGCGTAGTCGCCGGCGGTGATCAGCTTGCGGAATTTCGCCGAGCCGGTGACGTTGGTGCGCTCGCCGACATTGACGAACGGAATGGCCGAGGTGAGTTCGAACGGCTCGAGGCCGGAGAGGCGCAGCCGCGGCTCGATCGTCGGAACGACGCGCGGCTTGTGCGGTGCGACCGCCTCAGCGATCGCCTTGATATGCGCAGGCGTGGTGCCGCAGCAGCCGCCGACGATGTTGACGAGACCGTCGCGGGCGAATTCGCCGATCAGAGAAGCCATGTATTCCGGGCTCTCGTCGTAGGCGCCGAATTCATTGGGCAGGCCGGCATTCGGATAGGCGCAGATCAGCGTGTCGGCGACGCGGCCGATGTCGGCGATGTGGGCGCGCAGATCCTTGGCGCCGAGCGCGCAGTTGAACCCGATGGTGATCGGTTTCGCGTGCCGCACCGAATTCCAGAACGCTTCGGGCATCTGGCCCGACAGCAGGCGGCCGGATTTGTCCGTGATGGTGCCCGAGATCATCACCGGCACGTCGGTGCCGCGCGCTTCGGTGATCTCCGCGATCGCATACAGCGCTGCCTTGGCGTTGAGCGTGTCGAAGATGGTTTCGAGCAGTAACAGGTCGGCGCCGCCGTCGAGCAGGCCGTTGATCTGCTCGGAGTAAGCGATGCGCAAATCGTCGAAGGTCACGGCGCGATAGCCGGGATTGGCGACGTCCGGCGAGATCGAGGCGGTGCGGTTGGTCGGGCCGATGGCGCCGGCGACGAAACGCGGCTTGCCGTCTTCGGCCTGCACCTTTGCGGCAGCATTGCGGGCGAGGCGAGCGCCGTCGCGGCTGAGCTCATAGGCGAGATCGGACAGGTCGTAATCGGCCTGCGCGATCGACGTCGACGAGAACGTATTGGTGGCGACGATGTCGGCGCCGGCGCGCAGATATTGCGCGTGGATGTCCTCGATCGCCTGCGGCTGCGTGATGATCAACAGATCGTTGTTGCCGCGAACGTCGCGATGAAAATCCTTGAACCGCTCGCCGCGGAACGCCGCTTCGTCGAGCTGCAGTTGCTGGATCATCGTCCCCATCGCGCCGTCGAGCACGAGAATGCGTTCGGCAGCGAGCGCACGAAGACGCTGGGCGACTTGGCTGGTGGATGTCGACATTTGCAAGATACTCAGCGCGACTCCCTCTCCCCATCGGGGAGAGGGTTGGGGTGAGGGGGATCGAACGCATCCGGTCTGATCGTTCGAGCAATCGTCTCGAGTACGCCGTCGAGGTTCGACAGCACATCATTGTTCCAGAACCGAAGGACCAGATAGCCCATGGCAGAGAGCACCTCCGTCCGTGCGGCGTCGGCCTCGGCTTGCTGTCCGTGCTGCCCACCGTCGAGTTCGACAATCAGCTGGGCGTCCGCACAGCAGAAGTCGACGACATATCGGTCGATCGGAAACTGTCGTTTGAACTTCCATCCGCCGAGCTGGCGATTGCGCAGGCGTTGCCACAGCAGTGTTTCAGCCTGTGTGGGCTGAGCCCGCAGGCGTCTGGCGATCGGGGTACGAGTGGTGCGGATGACCATCGGCTCCCGTGCCCCCTCACCCCAACCCTCTCCCCAAAGGGGAGAGGGAGTGCGCTGTGCGCGCGGAGATGTCAGTTGAAGGCTCACGCGGCTTGCCTTGCCGCCGCCGGCCGGAAGCCGAGCAGGTGACTGATTGCGAACACCAGGTCCGCGCGGTTCATGGTGTAGAAGTGGAAATTGTCGACGCCGTGCTTGGCGAGCTTGTGCACCTGGCCGGCCGCGACCGTCGCAGCCACCAGCTTCCGTGTATCAGGATCGTCGTCGAGCCCTTCGAACTGCTTGGCCAGCCACTCCGGCACGGTGGCGCCGGCGCGGGCCGCGAAGCTCGCCGCCTGCTTGTAGTTCTGCACCGGCAGGATGCCGGGAACGATCGGGATATTGATGCCGCGGGCACGAACGCGGTCGAGGTAGCGGAAGTACAAATCGTTGTCGAAGAAGAACTGAGTGATGGCGCGGCTGGCGCCGGCGTCGACCTTGGCCTGCAGCATGTCGAGATCGGCATCGAAGCCGGTACTCTCCGGATGCTTCTCCGGATAGGCCGAGACGGTGACGTCGATGTCGGGATGGCGGCGTTTGATCGAGGCGACGAGGTCGGCCGAGCTGCGATAGCCCTGCGGATGCGGATGATAGGTGCCGCCGAGGCCGCTGGTCGGATCGCCGCGCAGCGCCACGATGTGACGAACGCCGACCTCGTAGTAGCGCTCGACCACGTCATCCACGTCCGTGCAGGGCGCATCGACGCAGGTGAGGTGGGCGGCGGGCACCAGGTTGGTCTCGTGCAGGATGCGGGCGATGGTGGCGTGGGTGCGCTCGCGGGTCGAGCCGCCGGCGCCATAGGTCACCGACACGAAGCTCGGATGCAGCGGCGCCAGCCGGCTGATCGCTTGCCACAGATTTCGCTCCATCTCTTCGGTCTTGGGAGGGAAGAACTCGAAGGAGATCGCCGGAAGGTTCTGCCGGAGGTCGGTCATCTGGAATGGCCCACGCTGAAAATTGGGTCGCTGCGTTGCAAACAATGCGCCTGAGTAAGTCCGCCAGCCACTCGGAGCGCGCCGAGGTGTGACGTGGTGCTAGATTTAATCCGGTTGCGGTGCGGAATCCATCCCACTCACTGCCTGTTTGGGATGGGAAATTGCCCACAACGACCAAAATTGGCTTCTCATGTCGTGGCTTTCGTTTTTGAGAGTGGGCTACTGTGGGCAAAGATTTGGCCGGGATTCTCGCCGATTTGGCTGAATTTCGGCGCTTGCAATCTAAGTCGAGCAAGAGTGATCTCATCGGGAGAACGAGGGCAGTGGCCGCTCCGACGATTTCTGCCCACTCTCGAGAAGGCTTGAGCTTTCGTCATACGGCCAATTGCCGAGCGGGATACCTTTGCGCCGGCACCCCACCACCACTAGTTTAAGCGGATGCTCCCGCTCTCCGTTCTCGACCTTTCGGTCGTCACCACCGGCACGCCGCCCGCCCAGGCGCTGCGCAACTCGATCGACCTGGCGCGCCATGTCGATGCGCTCGGCTATCGCCGCTATTGGCTCGCCGAGCACCACAGCCTGCCGTCGGTCGCCAGCCCGTCACCCGATATCATGATCGGCCAGATCGCCGCGGTCACCCAGCAGATCCGCGTCGGCTCCGGCGGCGTCATGCTGCCCAACCATGCGCCGCTGGTGATCGCCGAGCGCTTCAAGATGCTGGAGGCGCTGTTCCCCGGCCGCATCGACCTCGGCATCGGCCGGGCGCCCGGCACTGACCAGGCGACCGCCCACGCGCTGCGTCGGCGGCTCGACATCCGCGAGGGTGACGATTTCCTCGAGCGGCTGCAGGAGCTGACGCTGTGGGAGACCCGCGGCTTCCCCGCCGGCCATCCTTACAACAACGTCATCGCCATGCCCGACGATGCGCCGCTGCCGCCGATCTGGCTGCTCGGCTCCAGCGACTACAGCTCGGAGCTCGCTGCGCAGGTCGGCATGGGCTTCGCGTTCGCGCATCACTTCGCATCATTTGACGCGGTCGAGGCGCTGACGCATTACCGCGCCAATTTCCGTCCCACCCGCTGGCGCGAGACGCCTTACGGCATTCTGGCCGTCGCGGCCGTGGTGGCGGAGACCGACGAAGAGGCGGAGCGGCTGGCGAGTTCGATGGACCTCAACCGGCTGCGTCGCGACCGCGGCCGCTACGAGCCGCTGCCGAGCATCGAAGAGGCGCTGGCCTATCCTTACACCGAGGCCGACCGCGCCTCGATCGCGCGCAACCGCTCGCGGCTGTTCGTCGGCAGCCCCGCGACGGTGCGGGCGAAGCTGACGCCGCTGATCGAAGCCAGCCGCGCCGACGAGTTGATGGTGATCACCGCCACCTACGATCACGAAGCGAGGAAGCGCAGCTACACGCTGCTGGCGGACGCCTTCAAGCTGCAGCGGGCCGCGGCGTAGTTAATAGCTCCGAACCCTCAGCTCCGTCATTGCGAGCGAAGCGAAGCAATCCAGCCCCGTGCACTGGACTGGATTGCTTCGTCGCTTCGCTCCTCGCAATGACGGGGATAGTCAGTCGGCGAAAAGCAAGTAATCAGCGCCGTCATCCTGAGGTGCGCGCGTAGCGCGCCTCGAAGGATGCGGCTGCACGCGAGCGCGCCTCCACGCGCCTGTGGCCCATCCTTCGAGGCCGCCGCTGCGCGGCGGCGCCTCAGGATGACGTTTGATTTGTGGAGAGCCTGCGTAGTTAAGTAATCGGAGACTCTGCATAGCGCTCGCTGAACGTCGCCCGGAACGGATGGCCCGGATAGACGCCGACGATGCGGAACTCGCGCGAGAAAAATTTCAGCTCCTCCAGCGCGAAGGCGAGGTTCTTGTCTTCGGGATGGCCCTCGACGTCGACGTAGAACTGCGTCGCGAAAAAATTGCCATCGACCATGTAGCTTTCCAGCTTGGTCATGTTGATGCCGTTGGTGGCGAAGCCGCCCATCGCCTTGTACAGCGCCGCCGGCAGGTTGCGCACCCGGAACACGAAGCTTGTAACCAGCAGGCCGGAGCCCTGCGCCGCCCAGCGCGGCTCGCGCGCCAGCAGCACGAAGCGCGTTGTGTTGTGCGCCTCGTCCTCGATGTCTTCGGCCAAAATATCGAGCCCGTAGATCTGCGCCGCCAGCCGCGAGGCGATCGCCGCGCAGCTCTTGTCGCCGCGCTGGGAAATATCGCGCGCCGAGCCGGCGGTGTCGCCGGCGACGATCGGCTTGAGGCCGAACTTGCGGATGATGCGCCGGCACTGGCCGAGCGCATGGACGTGGCTCTCCACCGTCTTGATGTCTTCGAGCTTGGCGCCCGGCACGGCGACGAGCTGATGCCGGATCGGCAGGAAGTACTCGCCGATGATGAACAGGCCGGACTGCGGCAACAGATGATGGATGTCGGCGACGCGGCCGGCGACCGTGTTCTCGATCGGGATCATGCCGAGGTCGGCCTCGCCCGACGAGATCGCCGCCAGCGCGTCCTCGAAGGTCGCGCAGGGCAGGGCCTCCGCGGTCGGGTAGGCGTCGCTGATGGCGATGTGGGAATTGGCGCCGGGTTCGCCCTGGAAGGCGATTTTCAGAATTTTGCTCATGGGGTTCCTGCTTCCGGCGGCGTTCTAGAGCAAATCCGGCCGCGATGGAAACCCGAGCGGCCGCACAGCGGTGGCGGCGGCCTCAGCCGCCCAGCGCCCGGCGGGCCGTCTCCAGGTCGGCAGGGGTATCGACGCCGCGCGGCACGGTGTCGACGATGCCGACGTCGATCCGCATGCCGGCCTCCAGCGCCCGCAGCTGTTCGAGCTTCTCGCGCTGCTCGAGCGGCGAGGGCGGCAGCGCCACGAAGCGCTCCAGCGCGGCGCGGCGGTAGGCGTAGAGGCCGATATGGTGATAGCGCGGGCCGTCGCCCCACGGCGCGGTGGCGCGGGTGAAATACAGCGCGCGCAGCCGATCCGGACCGAGCGGTGAGCCAACCACCTTCACCACGTTGGGATTGGTGGCTTCTTCCTCGGTGTGGATCTCGGCCGCCAAAGTTGCGATGTCGACCGCGGGGTCGTCGAGCGGTGCCAGCGCGGCGCCGATCTGCTCCGGCGCGATGGTCGGGAAGTCGCCCTGCAGGTTGATCACGGCGTCGAGTTCGCGCTTGGGATCGAGCGTCTGCAGCGCCTCGAAAATGCGGTCGGAGCCGGAGGGATGGTCGGGGCGGGTCATCACCACCTCGCCGCCATGGGCCGTCACCGCCTCGGCGATGGCCGGCGCATCGGTCGCTACGGCAACGCGGCCGAGGCCTGCGGCGACTGCCCGCCGCCACACCTGGACGATCATCGGCGCCCCCGCGATATCGAGCAGCGGTTTGCCGGGCAGGCGGGTGGCCGCCATCCGGGCGGGAATCAGGATCAGCGTGCGGGATGTGGTCATGGGTGCGGTGGCCTGGTCCCGCCAAATGGAATTCGCGCGGACCGCAGCAAATCGATGGTAATCGATTGCTGGAAGGTTTGAAGTCGCGACACTTATACGGGTTGCCAGAGCAGGGGCAAACCGATATTCCATCGCCTAAAGTCTAGTTGCGAATGCTTGTTATAACGACTCGACAACACTTCGGGCGGAGCCGCGGGCGACAATGGATTCCTTCGAACTGAACAAGGTTCTCGGTGCCGTTCTGGGCACCTGTCTTTTCCTGATGGTGTCGAATCTCGCGGCGCACGCGATCTTCTCGCAGCCCAAGCTCGAGAAGCAGGGCTACGCCATCGCGGTGAAGGAAGCCGAGCCGGCGCCAGCTAAGGACGCCGCGGCGCCCGCCGCCGACGAGCCGATCGAGAAGCTGCTGCAGACCGCCTCGGTCGAGAAGGGCCAGGCCGCCGTCAAGAAGTGCGCCGCCTGCCACACCTTCGAGAAGGACGGCCCCAACCGCGTCGGTCCGAACCTCTACGGCATCGTCGGCGAGCCGCGCGGCCAGGGCCGTAACGGCTTCAACTTCTCGGCCGCGATGAAAAACAAGGGCGGCGAGTGGACCTTCGACGACCTCAACAAGTTCCTGACCAGCCCGAAGGCCTTCATTCCCGGCACCGCGATGGGCTTCGCCGGCATCTCCAGCGAGAAGGAACGGGCCGACGTGATCGCGTTCCTCAACAAGAACTCGGACAAGCCCGAACCGATTCCCACGGCTGCCAAATAAGCCTTTCAGCGCAGGTTTTGACGCATGACGGCCGGGCTTTTGCCCGGCCGTTTTGCTGTTGGCCGGATTAACCTTTGTCCATCGGGACCTTTCGCCGCAACAGCGCCGTGCTTCTGGCTGTTATCGTCCGGGAAATTCGCCATAATCGGCCGAATCCTCGCCTCATCTTGCGGTTCTGATGACGAACCCGACGCGAACAGGACAGTCAGCCCCGTGACACTCTCCCGACGACATCTCCTCCAGGGCGGCCTCGCCGCCATGGCCGACCCCGCGTTCGGCACCAGCCTGCTGCCATCCGGTATCGCGCAGGCGCAGGACGCTGCACCGAAATGGCGCCACGGGCTGTCGCTGTTCGGAGAACTGAAATACCCGGCCGACTTCAAGCGCTTCGACTACGTCAATCCGGACGCGCCGAAGGGCGGCGCGGCGCGGCAGATCGCGCTCGGCACCTTCGACAATTTCAACCTCGCCGTCGCCGGCGTGAAGGGCAACATCGCCGGTGCGGTCGGCTATCTCTACGAGACGTTGATGACGCCGTCGCAGGACGAGGTCGGGACCGAGTACGGCCTGCTCGCCGAGGCCGCGATGCACCCGGACGACTTCTCCTTCGTCACCTACCGGCTGCGCGCCGAGGCGAAGTGGAACGACGGCAAGCCGGTGACGCCCGAGGACGTGATCTTCTCGTTCGACTCGCTGAAGAAATACTCGCCGCGCTACGCCTCCTATTATCGCCACGTCACCAAGGCCGAGAAGGTCGGCGATCGCGACATCCGCTTTTCCTTCGACGCGCCGGGCAACCGCGAGCTCCCGACCATCGTCGGCGAGCTGATGATCATGCCGAAGCATTGGTGGGAGGGCACCGACGATCAGGGCCGCAAGCGTGACATCTCGGCCACGACGCTGGAGAAGCCGCTCGGCTCCGGCGCGTATCGGATCAAGGAGTTCGTTGCCGGCCGTTCGATCGTGCTGGAGCGCGTCAAGGATTACTGGGGCGCCAAGCTGCCGACCCAGATCGGCACCAACAATTTCGACGAATTGCGCTTCGAGTATTTCCGCGACAACACGGTCGCGCTCGAAGCCTTCAAGGCCGATCAGGCCGACTGGATCATGGAAAACTCCGCCAAGCAGTGGGCCACCGCCTACGATTTCCCGGCGGTGACCGACAAGCGCGTGGTCAAGGAGGAATTCCCGGTCAACGATTCGGGACGGATGCAGGCCTTCGTGCTCAACACCCGCCGCGAGATGTTCAGGGACCCGCGCGTCCGGCGCGCCTTCAACTACGCGTTCGACTTCGAGGAGATGAACAAGCAGCTGTTCTACGGCCAGTACAAGCGAATCAACAGCTTCTTCGAGGGCACCGAGCTTGCCTCCAGTGGCCTACCGCAGGGCCAGGAGCTCGAATTCCTCGAAACCGTGCGCGACAAGGTGCCGGCCGAGCTGTTCACGCAGCCCTACACCAATCCGGTCGGCGGCAATCCCGAAGCGGTGCGGACCAATCTGCGCGAGGCCATGAAGCTGCTCAAGGAAGCCGGCTTCGACATCAAGGATCGCAAGCTGGTCGATACCGCCGGCAAGCCGGTGGCGGTCGAGATCCTGGTGCAGGATCCGTCGTCCGAGCGCATCGCGCTGTTCTACAAGCCGTCGCTGGAGCGCATCGGCGCTGCGGTGTCGATTCGCATCGTCGACGACGCGCAGTATCAGAACCGCATCCGCGCCTTCGATTTCGACATCATCACCGATCTGTGGGGTGAGTCGCTGTCGCCGGGCAACGAACAGCGCGAATACTGGGGCTCGCAGGCGGCCGACACTCCGGGCTCGCGCAATACCATCGGCATCAAGAACCCGGCCGTCGATGCGCTGATCGACAAGGTGATCTACGCCAAGGATCGCGCCTCACTGGTCGCCGCCACCCGCGCGCTCGATCGCGTGCTGCTGTGGAATTTCTACGTGGTGCCGCAATTCACCTACGGCTTCATGCGCTACGCGCGCTGGGATCGCTTCAACCACGCGCCGCTGCCGAAATACGCCCGCTCCGGCCTGCCGGCGCTGTGGTGGTACGACGCCGACAAGGCGGCCGCGATCGGTAAGCGCTCTTGAGGGGCAATTTGCGGATGGCGCAGTTCAACCGCCGCAATGTGCTCGGCTTCGGTCTCGGCGCGCTGGCGGCAACGCGGTTGCGGCCCGCAGCGGCCGCAGAAGGTGAGACCGTTGCTCACGGCATGTCGGCGTTCGGCGACCTGAAGTACCCGGCCGACTTCCCTCATTTCGACTACGTCGATCCGAATGCTCCGAAGGGCGGAGTGTTCTCCACGATCCCGTCTTCACGCGCGTTCAACCAGTCGTTCCAGACCTTCAATTCGCTCAACGCCTACATCCTCAAGGGTGACGGCGCGCAGGGCATGGGGCTGACCTTCGCGACGCTGATGGCGCGCGCCGGCGACGAGCCGGACGCGATGTACGGCATGGCGGCCTCGAAGGTCGCAATCTCGGCCGATGGGCTGACCTATCGGTTCACACTGCGACCCGAAGCCCGCTTCCACGACGGCAGCAAACTCACCGCCCGCGACGCCGCGTTTTCGCTGAACATCCTGAAAGCCAAAGGCCATCCGATCATCGGCCAGCAGATGCGCGACTTCATCGCGGCCGAAGCGACCGACGATGCGACGCTGGTGGTGACCTTCAAGCCGAAGCGCGGGCGCGACGTGCCGCTGTTCGTCGCGTCGCTGCCGCTATTCTCGCAGGCCTACTACACCAAGCAGCCGTTCGAGGAGTCCACTATGGACATCCCGCTCGGCAGCGGGCCCTACAAGGTCGGACGGCTGGAGTCCGGTCGCTATATCGAGTTCGAACGGGTCAAGGATTGGTGGGGCGCGGGGCTCCCGGTCAACATCGGCGCCAACAATTTCGATACCGTGCGCTTCGAGTTCTATCGCGACCGTGACGTCGCGTTCGAAGGCTTTACTGGACGCAGCTATCTGTATCGCGAGGAGTTCACCGCCCGGATCTGGAATACGCGCTACGACTTCCCGGCCATCCAGGACGGCCGCGTCAAGCGCGAGAAGCTGCCGGACGAAACGCCGTCCGGCGCGCAGGGCTGGTTCATCAACACCCGCCGCGACAAGTTCAAGGATCCGCGGGTGCGCGAGGCGCTCGGTCTCGCGTTCGATTTCGAATGGACCAACAAGACAGTGATGTACGGCGCCTATCAGCGCACGGTGTCGCCGTTCCAGAACTCCGACATGATGGCGATGGGGCCACCGTCGCCGGAAGAAGTCGCGCTGCTCGCGCCGTTCCGCGGCAAGGTGCCCGACGAAGTCTTCGGCGCGCCCTATCTGCCTCCTGTCTCCGACGGCTCGGGTCAGGACCGCGCGCTGCTGCGGCGCGGCGTCCAGTTGCTCAACGAAGCCGGATTCGTCATCAAGGATGGGCGCCGTATCACGCCGCAGGGTGAGCCGTTTCGCGTGGAATTCCTGCTCGACGAGCCGGCGTTTCAGCCGCATCACATGCCGTACATCAAGAACCTCGGCACGCTTGGTATCGATGCCACGCTGCGCCTGGTCGATCCGGTGCAACTCCGCGCCCGCCGTGACGATTTCGATTTCGACATCACGATCGAGCGCTTCAGCTTCTCGACCGTGCCCGGGGACTCGTTGCGTTCGTTCTTTTCGGCTCAAGCCGCCGCCACCAAGGGCTCGAACAATCTCGCCGGCATCGCCGATCCGGCTATCGATGCCATGATCGATCACGTGATCGCCGCCAATACGCGGAGCGACTTGCTGATCGCCGCGCGTGCGCTCGACCGGCTGATCCGCGCCGGCCGCTATTGGGTGCCGCAATGGTACTCGTCGACGCACCGGCTGGCTTATTGGGACGTGTTCGGCCATCCGCCGAATCTGCCGAAATACGCCGGCGTCAGCGCGCCGGATCTGTGGTGGGCCAAGCCCGCGGGCGGGAGCAAGTAGCATGACCGCCTATATCGCCCGCCGCATCCTGCTGATGATCCCGACGCTGCTCGGGATCCTGTTCGTCTCCTTCGTCGTGGTGCAGTTCGCGCCCGGCGGCCCCGTCGAGCGCGTCATCGCGCAGCTCTCCGGCGCCGACACCGGTGCGTCGTCGCGCGTGTCAGGTTCGTCGGGCGGCGATTTCGGCAACCGGCCCCAGGCCGGCGCCGCCGGCGAGGCGGTGAACTCGAAGTATCGCGGCGCTCAGGGACTCGACCCGGAATTCGTCAAGAGCCTGGAAAAGCAGTTCGGCTTCGACAAGCCGGCGCCCGAACGCTTCGCCATCATGTTGTGGAATTTTGCGCGGTTCGACTTCGGCAAGAGTTATTTCCGCGACGTCAGCGTGCTGCAACTCATCAAGGAAAAACTGCCGGTGTCGATGTCGCTCGGCATCTGGATGACGCTGCTGACCTATCTGATCTCGATCCCGCTCGGCATCCGCAAGGCGGTGCAGGACGGCTCGAAATTCGACACCTGGACTTCGGCGGTCGTGATCGTCGGTTTCGCCATTCCGGGCTTCCTGTTCGCGATCTTGCTGATCATCCTGTTCGCCGGCGGCTCGTTCTTCAGCATCTTCCCGCTGCGCGGTCTGACGTCGGACGGCTGGAGCCAGTTTCCCTGGTACTGGAAGATCATCGACTATTTCTGGCACCTGACGCTGCCGCTGATCTCGATGGCGCTCGGTGCCTTCGCCACCATGACCTTGCTGACCAAGAACTCGTTCTTGGACGAAATCCGCAAGCAATACGTCATGACGGCGCGGGCCAAGGGCTGCAGCGAAAACCAGGTGCTGTACGGCCACGTTTTCCGCAATGCCATGCTGATCGTCATCGCCGGCTTTCCCGGTGCCTTCATCCACGCCTTCTTCTCAGGTTCGCTCTTGATCGAGACCATCTTTTCGCTCGACGGTCTCGGCCTGCTCGGCTTCGAGAGCGTGCTCAACCGCGATTATCCGGTGGTGTTCGGAACGCTGTTCATCTTCTCGCTGGTCGGCCTGGTGGTGAATCTGATCTCCGATCTGACCTATATGTGGATCGATCCGCGGATCGACTTCGAAGCGCGGGAAGTCTGATGACCTTGCTTGCGCGCGAAAAGGTCGAAAGCACCACGGTGGCGCCGCTCGGCGAAGCCGTGCCGCCGACCGGTCATCGCCTGCGATTGTCGCCGCTCAACCGGCGGCGCTGGCAGAATTTCAAAGCCAACCGTCGCGGCTATTGGTCGTTCTGGATCTTCTCGGTGCTGTTCGTGGTGTCGTTGTTCGCAGAATTCATCGCGAACGATCGGCCGCTGCTGATCCACCTGCAGGGGCATTATTACTTCCCGGCAATCGTCACCTATTCGGAGACGACGTTTGGCGGCGACTTCGAAACCGCGGCGGACTATCGCGATCCGTATTTGCAGAAGCTGATCGCCGACAAGGGCGGCACCGTGATCTGGGCGCCGATCCGTTACTCTTACGACACCCACAATCTCGACCTGCCGACGCCGGCGCCGTCGAAACCGACCTGGCTACTCACCGAAAAGGAATGCGCCGCGGTCGTCGCCAAGAAGGGCGTCAAGGGCTGCAGCGATCTCGAATACAACTGGCTCGGCACCGATGATCAGGGCCGCGACGTCGTCGCCCGGCTGATCTACGGCTTCCGCATCTCGGTGCTGTTCGGCCTCAGCCTCACCATCGTGTCGTCGATCATCGGCGTCGCCGCCGGCGGCATCCAGGGTTATTTCGGCGGCTGGGACGGTCTGCTGTTCCAGCGCCTCATCGAAGTCTGGACCGCGATCCCGTCGCTTTATCTCTTGCTGATCCTGTCGTCGGTGCTGGTGCCGGGGTTCTTCGTGCTGCTCGGCATCCTGCTGCTGTTCAGCTGGGTATCACTGGTCGGGCTGGTGCGTGCAGAATTCCTACGCGGCCGCAATTTCGAATACATCACGGCTGCGCGTGCGCTCGGCGTCTCGAACGCCAAGATCATGGTGCGGCATTTGTTGCCTAACGCCATGGTGGCGACCATGACGTTCCTGCCGTTTATCGTCTCGTCTTCGGTGATGACGCTGACGGCGCTGGACTTCCTGGGCTTCGGCCTGCCGCCCGGCTCGCCGTCGCTGGGTGAGTTGCTGGCCCAGGGCAAAGCCAACGTCCAGGCGCCCTGGCTCGGCTTCACCGGCTTCTTCGCCGTCGCCATCATGCTGTCGCTGCTGATCTTCATCGGCGAAGCCGTCCGCGACGCTTTTGACCCGAGGAAGACGTTCAGGTGAGGGTGTGGTAGGGTCGGTCGGGCTCATAGATAGGAGGAGCCAGTGAACAGGGTTGTACGTAACTATCCGGCCTCCCGTCTTCCCGAGGATTTACGGGAAGGTGTCGACACCTCTTCGACCGTCACCGTATGGATCGTCGAGGACGAAAAGCCGCCAGAGCGGGTCATGACCTTAGAAGAGATTTTTTCGGTGCAAGGGTTTCGGCGTCGTACCGCGGAGGAAATAACTGAAGATCTTCGCAGACAGCGCCAGGAATGGGACAGCTGAACATTGCCCGGACTGGTCTATTTGGACACCAACTTATTCATCAATGCTGTCGAGGGCACCGTCGAGGCGGGGGCGCCCGCACGAAGGTTGATCGCATTTCTCCGGGCGGACGGCAGGAGGCTTGCTGTGACCAGCGAGATCACTTTCGCCGAAGTGCTGGCTCCCGCAAAGCGACCGGACGCGCTTACGCTGGAGATCAAGCGGCGCGTGTATCTTGATCTCCTCCTGTGGAGTAAGGTTGTCGGATTGGTGCCGGTTAGCCGCGAGATCCTGATCGATACGGCGGACCTGCGCTTGGTAGCTCCGCTGAAGTTGCCGGACGCCATTCACTTGAAGTCGGCGATAGCCGCGGGCTGTGAATTTTTCGTGACGTCGGATGAGGATTTCAATCGGCTGCCTGTGGGGATGAAGCGCGTGAACTGTGAATCCACGGAGATCGACCAATTGATCAGCGAGCTCTCCTGATGGATGCCATCGCTCTGCCCCTTCTCGCCGTCGACGACCTCTCCGTCGCCTTCCACCAGCCGAGCGGCACGACGCTGGCGGTGGATCACATCTCCTATCAGATCCAACGTGGCGAGTGCGTGGCGCTGGTCGGAGAATCCGGCTCCGGCAAGTCGGTCAGCGCGCTGTCGATCCTGAAGCTGCTGCCTTATCCGAGCGCCTCGCATCCGAGCGGTCAGATCCGGTTTAAGGGGCGCGATCTGCTGCAACTACCCGAGCGCGAGATGCGGGGCATCCGCGGCAGCGACATTTCGATCATCTTCCAGGAGCCGATGACCTCGCTCAATCCGCTCCACACCATCGAGGCGCAGATCGGCGAGATCCTGCAGCTGCACGGCGGCGTGCGCGGCGCCAAGGCGCGGGCGCGGATCATCGAACTACTCACCCAGGTCGGCATCCCCGAGCCCGAGACGCGGCTGTCGAGCTATCCACACCAATTGTCCGGCGGTCAGCGCCAGCGTGTGATGATCGCGATGGCGCTTGCCAACGAGCCGGACCTCTTGATCGCCGACGAGCCCACCACCGCGCTCGACGTCACCGTACAGGCGCAGATCCTCGCCCTGCTGGCCGAAATCCGCGGCCGGCTCGGCATGAGCCTGTTGTTCATCACCCATGACCTCGGCATCGTCCGCCGTATCGCCGACAAGGTCTGCGTCATGCACAGCGGCAAGATCGTCG